>NZ_CAJTUJ010000238.1 GCF_910579375.1 uncultured Rikenella sp. | reverse complement strand
TAAAGTCAGACCAAGAAAGGGTAGAGGCCGCCGGTTATTTAGGATAGATCCGATCAGTTGGTTAGGGTAGAGGCTGCCCGATTCTTTGGGGTAGACCCGGCCCCTTGCCCCCCGCGAGCAGCACCCCCGTTTATTCCGAGAGGCAACGCAACTGAAAACCGTGGGAGCGGCTGTCCGAGAGGCTGGTGTAGAGGAGCTGCGTGTTGAAGTACAAGTACATCCCACCGCTGCCGTGCACCGACGACGAATAGCAAAATCCGACGTTGCCGTAGCCGTCCAGCACGCCTGAAGCTGACCAGCGGTAGCCCGGGGCGGCCAGATCCAGGATAATAATAAAGGTCAGTATATCAGATATTTTCCCCGTTTTTCGAGAAACCCCCTCGACGGCCTCCAGAACCCCCTGATCTGCGGCGTCACCCGACATCCCGCCTCGAGAAACATCCGCCTCAACTGCCGCGTTCCCAGTACCTTATCGAACATCGCCAACCGGCCCTCCGCCGCCTCTTCCAACGGCTTGTGCCCCGGCGCCATCGCCGCCAGCTCCTGTAGGATGTAGAAAGGAACCAGCGTAAAGAGAAGAGAATCAGCCTTCCCCGCCTCCCTCGGCAGGAAAATCTCCACCCCGTGCATCATCCTCCCCTTGTCCGCCCCGTAGAACGGCCTGTAGTGAATCGGCCGGAAGCGACACCCCGCCAGCTCCGGCAACCCGTTGAGCCTCCGCGCCAACCCCTCCGCATCCCCGATCCACCCCGCCGCCACCGTCCGGAACGGCAACGTGTATCCCACCCCGATATGGAGCGTCCCCAGCTCCCCGATCGTCCCCGTCGCCGGATAGTAGAGCGCCCCCTCCGCCGTCGGAACGTGCGGCGACGTCGCCACCCACGGCAGCCCGCACTCCTCCCACCCCATCTCCCGTCGCCACCCCTCCATCGGCACCACCGTCAGCCCGCACCGCGCCCCTCCCCGCAACATCCCCTCCCCGTCGAGCATCCTCGCCAGCTCGCCCACCGTCATCCCGTGAATGTACGGTATCG
>NZ_CAJTUJ010000237.1 GCF_910579375.1 uncultured Rikenella sp. | reverse complement strand
CGGCGGCGGGGTAGACGGCGAGGGAGGTGCCGATCACGAGGAGCAGGTCGGCGTCGCGGACTTCGCTCAGGGCGCGTTCGTATTCGGGGACGGGTTCGCCGAAGAAGACGATGTGGGGGCGCAGTTGTGCGCCGTCGGGGGCGAGGTCGCCGAGGCGGGTGGGGCCGGGAGCGGGAAGGATCAGGTCGGGGTTGCGTTCGCTGCGGGCTTTGCGCAGTTCGCCGTGGAGGTGGATGATGCGGGTGCTGCCGGCGCGTTCGTGGAGGTCGTCGACGTTCTGGGTGATGACGGTGACGTGGTCGAAGGCGGTTTCGAGTTCGGCGAGGGCGAGGTGACCGGGGTTGGGGGTCACGTGGTCGAGTTGGGCGCGGCGGGCGTTGTAGAAGTCGAGCACGAGGCGGGGGTTGCGCTGCCAGGCTTCGGCGGTGCAGACGTCTTCGATGCGGTGGTTTTCCCACAGGCCGTCGGTGTCGCGGAAGGTGGAGACGCCGCTGTCGGCGCTCATGCCGGCGCCGGTGAAGATGACTATTTTCTTCTGGGATTTCATGGTGGGGGGTGTTTTTGTTTCGAAAGATACGACTTTTCGGCGGGTGTTGTTTTCGGGGGGTATCGAGGGGGATTTGGGCGGCGGGGTAGAGGCTGTCGATTGCCCACCGCGGGCACGCGGGGCCTGCCTGGCCCGAGGGCAGTCTCTTCCCGTAGCCAAAGACGCGCGCCGCCGCCTAAAGGAGCGATTCAACTATTTCGGTGATAACCGAATATAGTTGAATCGCGCAAGGCGCGCGAAAACGCGGCGGAGCGAAAGCGGAGCCGCAGTGAGGCACACACGGGGCGGAAACAGGGCTGGGCTTTGGGCTGTGCTTGTTCTTCAGGCGCGAAAACCGTAGCCGGTTTTCGCGCCGCGCAGGGCCGAGCAAAGGGCTTGGCTTTGAGCGATGGGTTGGGCCGAGCTGTTGGCCGTGCTTTGGGCCGAGAGCGAGTAGCTAAGTCCCCGTGACAACGGTCGGCCCGCAGCCCCCGGATGCGGAGGGCCGAAATACTCCGCT
>NZ_CAJTUJ010000236.1 GCF_910579375.1 uncultured Rikenella sp. | reverse complement strand
GCGCAGGCGCGCGAACAAAGAACGGGGTAGAGGCTGCCAGTGGAAATGCGTAAGCATTTCCCGTCCACGGGACGTGGGGCCCGCGCGGCCCGAGCGCAGTACCCTCCTGTTGGCGAAGACGCGCGCCACCGCCTAAAGAAGCGATTCAATCATTTCGGCGATGAGCCGAAATAGAATGAATCGCGCAAGGCGCGCGAAAAAAGAAAAGAGTGGTGCGCAAAAAATCCGTCGCCCGCCCGCGTGAATGGGCATATTCTGCCGGTTGGCACTCGGCCAATCCGGCAAGAATTGCTGCGGGCGACGGGAATGTGGCGGAGCGACAGCGTAGCCACAGTGAGGCGGACACGGGGCGGAAAACTGGGCTGGGTTTTGGGCTGTGCCTGTTCTTCGGGTGGGAAAACCGTAGTCGGTTTTCCCACCGCGCCGGGCCGAGCATGGGGCTGAGATTTGGGCAGTGGATTGGGCTGAGCTGTTGGCCGGGCTTGGGCATTGCTCTTGCGACCCTTTGGGTCGCGCAGTTCGCCGCCACCCCACGCGGCGGGCTGCAACTCGACGGAGCTCGTTGCGCCTCCGCTGGCGGCGAACAACTTTAACAAGGTGTGCCCGAGGACGAACCTCGCAGAATTGGGGCAGAGAATTGACTGTGCTTTGGGGGCGGGTCAGACGCCCGGGCGGAACGCAACGAACGTAGTGAGTTTGCGGGCCTCCCGAGGGGGAGGCGTCCGGTCCGCGCGACCTTAAGGGTCGCAGGATTTCCCATTTAAGGCTTGGCGCGCGAAATGTAATAAAAACCATCCGCCGTGGTGCGAACGCATCCGCCGAGCGGGCGGTGCGTGCCGCACTTCCAATTGGCCGTGTCAGTCTCCGTTTATTCCGAGAGGCAACGCAACTGAAAACCGAAGGCGCGATGATCGATGCGTTGGTCGTAGAGCCAATTTATACGGAAATTCAGGTGAAATGAGTCTGTTCCGATGGTTGTGGATGACCAATTGTAACCACCGTTGGCAACACCGAGCATGTCGCCTGTATCATTGCGGCGGTAGCCCGGGG
>NZ_CAJTUJ010000235.1 GCF_910579375.1 uncultured Rikenella sp. | reverse complement strand
GCCGCCCCTCCCCACCTCGTTAAAAAAGCGTAACTTTGTCACTTTAAACGGAATCGCACCCAGCCCGAGAGCCCCATGTCCGAATACCACCAACCCGTCCTGCTCCACGAGAGCCTCGACCGACTCGCCCTCCGTCCCGACGGCGTGTACGTCGACGTCACCTTCGGCGGCGGCGGTCACTCGCGCACCCTGCTGGACCACCTTGGCCGTCGCGGCCGCTTGGTCGCCTTCGACCAGGACGCCGACGCCTTGGCCAACGCCCCCGACGACCCCCGCCTCGTCCTGATCCATAACAACTTCCGCTTCCTGCGCAGCTGCGTTCGCGCCGCCGGATTCGACCACGTAGACGGCATCCTCGCCGACCTCGGCGTCTCCTCCCACCACTTCGACACCCCCTCCCGCGGCTTCTCCTTTCGGTTCGACGGCCCCCTCGACATGCGGATGAACCAGCACGGCAGCTCCAAAACCGCCGCAGAATTGCTCAACACCTACGACCCCGCCCGGCTCGCCACCCTCTTCGGCCGCTACGGAGATCTCGACAAGTGCTACCGCATCGCCAACGCCATCGTGCGCTACCGCGAGACCGCCGGGCCCTTCGCCCGGATCGACGACCTGCTGCGCGCCACCGAGAGCGTCACCCCCCGCGGCGGTGAGGCCCGCTTCCGCGCCCGGCTCTTCCAGGCCCTCCGCATCGAAGTCAACGGCGAGATGCAAGCCCTCGAAATGATGCTCTCCCAATCCATCCGGCTCCTTCGTCCCGGCGGCCGGCTCAGCGTCATCACCTACCACTCCCTCGAAGACCGCCTCGCCAAGAACTTCATGCGGAGCGGCACCCCCGACGGCATCGTCCAGCGCGACTTTTACGGCCAGAGCTCCACCCCCGTTGTCCCCGTCGGCAAAGTGATCCTCCCCACCGCCGCCGAAATCGACCGCAACCCCCGCGCCCGGAGCGCCAAACTGCGCGTCGCCGAGCGCACCGGACAACAAATCCGCCCCTGAACCCGTTTTTCCCCCGGCCCCGTGCCGCCCAGCGATGAGACGCCCCTCCCGATACACCTCCCCCGAGTTTTCCGACCGGAACTACCGTCCGGCCCGCGGCACCATGCCCGACGACTGGCGCGAACCCGACAGCCCGCCCAGCCCCGAAGAGGAAGACCCGGACATCGCCGAAG
>NZ_CAJTUJ010000234.1 GCF_910579375.1 uncultured Rikenella sp. | reverse complement strand
GCACTCGAAAGATGGGCGCGTCTACTCCTAAACGTCGCCCGCGGCAATTCTGCCGGATTGGCCGAGCGCCAACCGGCAGAATATGCCCTTTTAGACGGGCGGGCGACGGATTTTTCGTACAGGGTCAAGTTTTTTTCGCGCGCCTTGGGAAATCTTGTCAAAACGTGCCAGCACATTTTGACGATTTCCCTCTTAAGGCGGCGGCGCGCGGTTTGGTTCGAGGGGACTGTTCTCTTTGTGAACAAAGAGAACCAGAAAAACTTTAGACGGATGCTGACGCATCCTCATGCTGCCGACGGCCCAAATCTCTGTCCGCGCGATGGGTTTGAGGGGACTGCGCTCGGGCCGCGCGGGCCCCACGTCCCGTAGACGGGAAATGCTATGCATTTCCACTGGCAGCCTCTACCCTTTCTACTCGCGCGTAAAACGCGTGGGAACAGCCCAAATTCTTCAATCACCCATTCATATGCCCAAGCGAGCAATCCCACTATCTCGGCCCTATTCCTCTCCAATGACACCCTCTGACATTCCAGCACCTTTAAAACGGCAGATCGCTCGCATCTTTCGACAACTCCGGCACCCCCTCTTCAACGCTCCCTTTCCGAACCTCCTGCCGCCGATCATCCCCCAACGCCCCCTCGTTCCGACGCCCACCGCCCAGCAACCGCACCTCCTCCGACAAAATTTCCACCGCATACCGTTTGTTCCCCGTAGCCTCCTCCATCCACTCCCTCGACCGAATTTTACCCTCCACATAAATTTGCGCCCCCTTTCGGATGTACCTCTCCGCAAAGTCCGCCTGCCCCCGCCACAACACCACCGTATGCCACTCCGTGTGCTCGCGTTTTTCGCCCGTCGCAGCGTTATAGATCCGCTCCGTAGTAGCGACCCTCAATTTCGCCATTTTATTGCCCGTTTCGAGCGCCCTGACCTCCGGCTCCGCCCCCACATGCCCGATCAGGATGACTTTATTGACCATAGATGAATGTATTTAATGCTATTTTCCTGAGTGAGATCCTCCCACTTCGCATCTAAGATAACGCATTTCCGGGGACTACCTACGCGTCTCTTGTGAAAAAATCGTATCTTAGCCGAAATTAGCCTTTTATCGTTCTTTGGCAGCGCCCCTCCCCGCCCCGGGCTCCCGCGACTCGGGATATGACAAACAGGGAGGAGAATTGCGACAATGCGGCAACAGCGGAATTTCCAGATCCTCTGCCACGAGTACCATCAACGGCATTTATTTGTTAT
>NZ_CAJTUJ010000233.1 GCF_910579375.1 uncultured Rikenella sp. | reverse complement strand
TCGTCGCGCTTCATCTACTACATGAAGACCTTCGGCTTCCACTCGGTCCACGGCCGCGCCAATGCCGTGGCCACGGGCGTCAAGGTGGCCAATCCGCGGCTCAACGTGTGGGTCACGACAGGCGACGGCGACTCGCTGGCCATCGGCGGCAACCACTTCATCCACGCCATCCGCCGCAACGTCGACCTCAACGTCATCCTGTTCAACAACGAAATCTACGGTCTGACCAAGGGCCAGTACTCGCCCACGTCGAAGCTGGGCAAGATCACGAAGACTTCGCCCTACGGCACGGTCGAGAAGCCCTTCAACCCCGGCGAGCTGGTCATCGGCGCCAAGGGCACCTTCTTCGCCCGTTCGATCGACATGGAGGTCAACCTCTCCAAGGAGTGCATGGTGGCCGCCGCGCTGCACAAGGGCATGTCGGTGGTCGAGGTGCTGCAGAACTGCGTGATCTTCAACGACAAGACCCACGCTGCATTTGCGGCCGACAAGGCCACGCGCGCCGAGCGTACGATCACGCTGCGCCACGGCGAAAAGATGCTCTTCGGCGCCAACAACGAAAAGGGCCTCGTCTTCGAGAACATGAAGCTCAAGGTGGTGACCGTGGGTCAGGACGGCTATACGCTCGACCGCGTGCTAACGCACGACGCCCACGAATGCGACACGACGCTGCACTCGATGCTCGCCGCGATGAAATACCCCGACTATCCGGTGGCCGTGGGCGTCATCCGGGCCGTCGAGGACGATGCGGTCTACGACCTGGCCGTCGAACGGCAGGTCGAGGAGGTCAGGGCCACGTCCAAAATCCGGTGCGTCGACGATCTGCTGCGGTCCGGCGCCACCTGGGAGGTGTAGCGTAGGCTGCCCCTCCTCCCGCTGTGCATGGGCGGAGACTTCCGGATTCCGGCGGTCTCCGCTTTTTTCTCATATTCCGCTCCCGGACCCCGTATGCGGATTTCCCGCAATTCCGCCCGGGCCGGGCCATCGATCCGCGGCATTCCGCCGGCATATTTCGCATCCGCCCCACCTTTATTCGTTTTTTGTTTGGATTTTCAAAAATTCGTTTTACCTTTGCACTCGCAACGGGGGATTAGCTCAGTTGGCTAGAGCGCTTGCATGGCATGCAAGAGGTCACGAGTTCGAATCTCGTATTCTCCACTTCGATCCGAGACAAATCGGAGCCAAACGAAGACAAATCCCGCAAAATCAAGGTTTTGCGGGATTTTCGTTTTCTTCTCTCGGACATCCGAAAGACACGAAAAAGCCCCGTTCGGACAAAGTCGCGTTACTAAAACCGTTACTAAAACGGCTTTGGGATTTTAGTAACGATTTACGACGCAAG
>NZ_CAJTUJ010000232.1 GCF_910579375.1 uncultured Rikenella sp. | reverse complement strand
GCATCCCTGCGGGATGCTCTGGCCGTGTCTGCCCGATTGGGTTGGGCTGGATTTTCGGCGGGCGCGCTAATAATGGGCATAGAACCCCACGCGCGCCTCGCCTGAAAATCCCAGCCCAACGAACAAGGCGGAGAGAACACGTGGTCGGCCCACAGGGACGACCTCTGCAAAAGTTCTTTGGGTACCTTTCTTTCAAGAAAGGTACGGTTCCATGCGGGTAGACACAGTAAACGAACGGTTAATAAAGAGGTGCAAAGATACAAATTTTGAGGCAGCGTTATGAAAATAGCCCTTTACGCTCGCGCAGAGAACCCCGATTTATCCACCGTCGTCCGTGAAATCGACCGGCGCGGTTTTGCATACGCACTGAACCCCGAGAGTTCCGCCGGGTACGATCTGGCCTTGAGTTTCGGCGGCGACGGCACGTTTCTGAGTGCCGTGCGCAAGATGGGAGCGTGTCAGATTCCGATTCTGGGGATCAACTCCGGGCGGCTGGGTTTTATGGCCGCCGTGGCCGCCGATGAGATCGGGCCGGCGATGGACAAGCTGCGCGAGGGTCGGTACAGCGTCGAGGAACGCACCCTGTTGGCGGTGGAGAGCGGAGCGACGGGACGGGCGGTCAACGAGTTCACGATCCAGAAGGAGGGGATGTCGATGATTTCGGTCGAGATCGGCATCGACGGCGGCAATGTGGCGACCTACTGGGCCGACGGGGTGATCGTCTCGACATCGACGGGCTCGACGGCCTATTCGATGAGCGTGGGAGGGGCGATCGTTGCGCCGGGATGCCGGTGTTGGATACTCTCGCCGATCGCGCCGCACAACCTGAACATCAGACCGTTGGTCGTCCCGGATACGAGTGTGGTGACGTTGCGGGTGACGACGCGGAACGGCGGAGAGGCGATCGCAACGATCGACAACCGGGAACAACGGGTGGCGAACGGCACGGGTTTCACGCTGTCTCGCGCGGAACAGGTGTTGCGGGTGATCCGGCCGGAGGGAAACTCGTTTTACAAGACGCTCCGCGACAAGCTCTTATGGGGGGTGGACGCGCGGAACAACGGATAAGAGGTCACAGGCAGAATTGGGCTGAGGCTACCCGTTAGGTCTTTTATTAGGGTTCTTTCCGCCTTACTAAGTGGGGCCCGCCCGGTCCGAGGGCGGTACCCTCCTGTCGGACAGCCGCGCACCTGAAAAAAAGAGTTGGGCCGTCGGCAGCTGGAGGATGCGCAAGCATCCGTCGAAAGTTTGGCTTCGCCTTCCTCCTGGCACCTCGGCCATTCAAACAAGTTTGATGGCGCTCGGTTGCTGCGTCGGTTTTCTGGTTCTCTTTGTTCACAATAAAGAACAGTATCCTCCAGCTACTGCGCGCCACGGCGGGCGGCTTTTATTACTTGAAAGTAGCCGCGCGCCACGCTTAAAGGAGCGATTCAACTATTTCGGCGGTAGCCGAATATAGATGAATCGCG
>NZ_CAJTUJ010000231.1 GCF_910579375.1 uncultured Rikenella sp. | reverse complement strand
TATTGGATGCGCCGGGGGTGGTGTTCTATGTCCTGCTGGGAATTGCGGGGCTGCTGATCTTTTTCTTCAACTCGCCGAAGAAAAACCCGCTGGTCAATGTGGGGGTGGGGCTCTACAACTCTTACGAGATGGCGACGGGGGTGGTGGGGGACTTGGTCTCCTATGTGCGGCTCTTCGCTATCGGGCTGGCGGGGGCGATCATCGCGCAGGTGTTCAATGCGTTGTCGGTGGGGCTCAGCGGGAATATCCCGGTCGTGAGCTGGATCGTGATGGCGATCATTCTGCTGATCGGTCACGGGTTGAATATCTTTATCAGTGCGCTGGGGGCGTTTGTGCATCCGGTGCGGCTGACGTTCGTCGAGTTCTACAAAAATGCGGGGTTCGATGGGGGGGGGCGAAAGTTCGTGCCGTTTAAACGGCTCGATAAATAAACTGTTCGATTATCCGTGTCTACCCGCATGGAACTGCCGCTTTCTTGTAAGAAAGCGGCGCAAAGAACTTTTGCAGAGGTCGTCCCGGTGGGCCGACCACAGGTTATCTCCTCCTCGTTCGTTGGGCTAAGATTTTCAGGCGAGGCGCGAGTGGGGTTCTCGCCCATTATTAGCGCGCTCGCCGAAAATCCAGCCCAACCCAAGGGCAGACCCTGCCAGAGCATCCCGCAGGGATGCGCTCTAAAGTTTTTTTGGTTCTCTTTGTGAACAAAGAGAACAGTTCCCTCCAGGGGAAATACTGATAAACAAAAGATTAAATAGACGAGAATAAAAAGGAAAACACAATAAAAAACAAAAACAAACGATTATGGAACCGATTTTTTGGGCTTATTTGGGAGTGGCAGTCATGCTTGTCTTTTCGGGTGTGGGGAGCTGCTACGGGACGACGATCAGCGGTAATGCGGCTGTCGGAGCGATGAAGAAGAACAAGGGGGCGTTCGGGAGTTACATGATTCTCTGTGCGATGCCTTCGACGCAGGGGCTTTACGGCTTTCTGGGGTACTTCCTGTTGAAGGGCTTTCTGACTCCGGAGATCACGATGGCGCAGGCGGCGGCGATTGTGGGGGGTGGTTTGGCGCTCGGGTTGGTGAGCCTTTGGAGCTCGCTGCGGCAGGGGCAGGTGGCGGCGAATGCCATCACGGCGATCGGAAACGGACATGATGTGTTCGGTAATTCGCTGATTCTCTTGGCGTTCCCGGAATTGTACGCGATTCTGGGGGTAGCGGCTGTCTTCTTTATTAGTCAGGCGATTTAGCTGTTTGATTAACAGGAGGATGGGTGTTTTTCCTCCTGCTGCAGATCTTGCGCCGGCGTTCCTCTTTCGCAGGAACGCCGGCGTTTGTGTTTCGCAGGAGGGGTGGTTAAGGGGTAGGTTTGTGAGTTTCTATCTGGGGGCCCGGCGCAGTTTTAGGCGGCGCGGAACGGAGAATGAGGGTAGAGGCTGCCAGTTGAAATGCGCCAGCATTTCCCGTCCACGGGACGTGGGGCCTGCCCGGCCCGAGGGCAGTTTTAGGCGGGACAAAGCTCGACCGCGCGCCGCTGCCAAAAGAAGCGATTCAACTATTTCGGCGGTAGCCGAATATAGATGAATCGCGCAGGCGCGCGAAAAGCCTCGACTTCGAGCAAAAATCCGTCGCCCGCCCGCCTTAAGTA
>NZ_CAJTUJ010000230.1 GCF_910579375.1 uncultured Rikenella sp. | reverse complement strand
TGTCCCCCCAGAATCCCCCCTTGGAATCCGCCCGCCTGCTCCTGCGTCCCTGGCAGCTTTCGGACGCCCCGGCCCTCTTCCGCCACGCCCGCAGCGAACACGTCGGCCCCCGCGCCGGCTGGCCCCCGCACACCTCCGAAGCCATGAGCCGCGAAGTCATCCGCACCCTCTTCAGCGAGCCCGAGACCTACGCCGTCGTACTGAAAAGCCTCGACGAACCGATCGGCTGCATCGGTCTGGTACCCCGCCGCCACGAGCACTACGGATCGATCGCCCCCGACCAGCGGGAAATAGGCTATTGGCTCGGCGAAGCACACTGGGGCAACGGCTACATTCCGGAAGCCGTCGAGCTACTCGCCGCCCGCTACACAGCCCTGTCCGATATCTCCGCCCTGTGGATCACCACCCGCGCAGACAACCTCAACTCCCAGCGCGTCGCCCTCAAGTGCGGTTTCGTCCGCCAGCCCCCCTTCATCGCCATCGACGGACACCCCAACGAGCTGTTTTTTAGAGACCTGGAAAGATAAACCCGCCCCTCTCATACAAAGCAGACGCGCCTACAGCTTCTTCCCATACGCCAAATCGCCCGGATCGCCGATCCCCGGCACGATATACGACTTGACCGTCATCTCCTCGTCCACCGCCGCCGTCCAGAGCGTGACATGCTCCATCGGGAAATGCTTCCGGACATACTCGACCCCGTCCGTCGACGAGATCACCGAGGCCAGATGCGTATGCGCCGGCACCCCACCCTTTTCGATCAGGGCATAATAGGCCAGTTCAATCGACGCCCCCGTCGCCAGCATCGGATCGACCACGATCAACACCTTTCCTTCGAGACTCGGCGTCGTGACCTGCTCCAGAACGACCTTCATCGTCCCGTCCTTGCTATACTTTCGGAACGCCGACACGAACGCATTCGCCGCATCGTCAAACACATTGAGGAATCCGTTGTGCATCGGCACCCCCGCCCTGAGGATCGACGCAATGACGACCTCATCCGCCGGCACCATGACCTCCGCCTCGCCCAACGGCGTCACGACCGTTTCGGCCCTGTAGTTGAGCGTCTTGCTGATTTCGTAGGCCATCACCTCCCCCGTGCGTTCGAGATTCCGTCTGAAACGCATCGGATCCCGCTGCGTGACCTCATCGCGCAACTGCGCCACGTAGCGCGACAAAATCGTATTTTCCTGATTCAATACCCTAATCATATCCGTTTTGTTTTTGAACTCCCCCCTTCTCCCCGCCCCGATTTTCCCGGTTTCCGGACAATCGTTGCGCTCTCCGTGTAATGATTTACAAATATAAACTTTCCGAGCAACAAAACAACTCCGCCGTCCGTAAAAATGCCCTTTCCCCGCCCCGGGCTTCCGCGACGCGGGCAGCAATGGACGATTGGGAGATATGATGGGCATCGGAAATGACGGATTCAGCTATTCGTCGTTGGTGGAGGGCAGCAACAGGGTGTGCTTGTACTTCTATACGCAACGCCTCGATGCCAGCTACTTAGGCTATCGTGCCTACGGTCTTCAGTTGCGTTGCCTCTCGGAATAAACAGGAACGCCCCGGGCTACCACGAGCGCAACGATGGAGCCTTGACATATGTGGGACATCACGGCGCCAGCTGGTCGTCTTCTACGACCGGCTATTGGGGCTTTTATCTTTGGTTTCATCTGGGCCTTCTAAACCCCAGCGGTG
>NZ_CAJTUJ010000229.1 GCF_910579375.1 uncultured Rikenella sp. | reverse complement strand
GCCACTTCGCGATGCTCGTTCGGCCCACGCTGGCTCCGGCCCGCTCCGGATGGAGACTGCCATTATTGGAGTAGATACAGCCAGTAAAAGACGCTGTGCGTCCCCCGTTTATTCCGAGAGGCAACGCAACTGAAGACCGTGGCCACGGCTGTCCACGCTGCTGGAATGGAGGTTCTGCGTGAGGAAGTTCAAGAACACGCCGCTAGTCCCGCTAAAGGAGGAAGACCAACTGTACCCGCCGTTGCCGACGTTCGTCAGAGCGCCCAATCGCCCGTAATTGCCTGCGTCGCGGAAGCCCGGGGCGGTTTACTGGTCATCTCTAACCCAAAACGCACGACAGCCGCAGCGGCGGAGCAATAATCAACGTACACGCGTCACGGCTGGGGAAGAGAGGGAAAAAGATCGAGTCCGGACAAACGTTCCACGCTATCGACGGAAACGGCGAACTCGGTATAATCACGACCGGTCAGCAAGGCGGCGTCGTTCGGCATCACGTACGCGGCCATCTCGAAAACGTCGGCGCGACGGAGGGCGATGGCTTTGAAAAAGAGCTCGGGAACGAAGACGCCACGGCCGATGGTCTCTGGATGAGCCGGCAGCACGGTGCCGACGACGATATAAAGGGTGTCGTAATCGGAGGTCTGGGCGCGGAGCTGCTCTTCGAGGCGTTTCCAGGGGCCGCGGTTCAGTCGAGGCTGCTGGGGGGCCATGTTGGAGTAAAGAAAGGTGGAACGATTCGAGGCTTCGGAATCGGTGCGATCGGCGGAGGGCAACAGGTGCCCGCGGTCGTAGCCGCTGCCGCGGTAGTCGGCATGGGTCGCGGAGGGCCAGCCGTAGGTGCGCAGCCGGGGGTCGGGGGCAAAGGTGTCGCTACGGTCGACGGCGCCGGAGAGGTCGCTGCGGGTCAGTTTATAGGCGACCCAACGCGCGATCTTCCCGGACGGACGATAAGAAAAGGTGTAGCGGCCGGAGGTGTTGTAAATAAGGGTGTCGGCGGCGTCCAGGGCGGGCAGTTCGAGGTGGGCGGAAGGAACGAAGGAGGGCGAGGAAGGAGCTGCGTCCGACGCTCTGGAGGATGTCGAGGGCGACGGAGCGGGACGATGAGAAGCTGAGGGGGCAGACAAAGAGGGGGCTCGGCGAGGGGTCAGCCGGTGCGAACAGGCGATGGCGAGGATCGCCAGAAATAGCCAAAAGAGGCTCCAAAGCCAATACCGACGCGGAATCGAGCTGTTTTTCCTGTATTTTCTGCGTTTTTTCATCACAAATGTAGCATCTGAAAGAGGGGCGTTGCGCTGGGTAGGGGCGGCGGTCGATTGCCGGGGTTAGCTTTCGGGTGGAGGCCCCGTTGTTTGGGTTAGCTTTCGGGTAAAGGCGGCCTTGTATTTTGGGTAGAGCCTGTTTTCGGGTAGAGGCGGCCCGTTGTTCGGGTAGAGCCTGTTTTCGGGCAAGAAGACGCTGTGCGTCCGAGAGGCAACGCAACTGAAGACCGTAGGCGCGGAGGTACGCGTGGCTGGGAACGAGGTCCTGCGAGTAGAACCACAAGAACCGCCCGCTGATACCACTGACCGCAGACGACCAGCTATAGCCGTGGTTGCCGACGCCACCCGGTTCGCCCGAAGAGTCGAGGCGGTAGCCCGGGGCGGTGCCGAATAGTATTCGAATTGCGAATCTAAAAGAAAATAGGCCTAAGCCCGGGTTCTAAGT
>NZ_CAJTUJ010000228.1 GCF_910579375.1 uncultured Rikenella sp. | reverse complement strand
CATTTCCACTGGCCGCCTCTACCCCTGTTCTCTGGCCGCGCGCTGGCGGAAATCTTATTCAAAGCGCAAGACGCTTTGAATGATTTCCTACTCCAGCGATCGCGCGCGGGAGAGCTTTGACCCGCCTGAAACTGCCCTGCGCGGGCGGCGTCCGGGTGACCCCGGCAGGACGGAGCGATACTACGTATCGCTTAACCTGTTCGGCCCAATTCTTTGTCCGCGCACCTACTTCTTCGAGTTCATCACCTGGTGCTGGCGGCTGATGCTCTCCATATGAATCGAATTCAACAAAATGCTCAAAAACTCCCGACTCAATTGCAACTCGTCGGCGGTCGCCAAAACCCGCTTCACGATATCGTCCCAGCGAGCGCTCTGGAGAATCATCACTTCGTTGTCCCGCTTAATCTCACCGATCTTCTCGGCCACGGCCATCCGTTTGCTCAACAAGGTGAACAATTCGGCGTCGTACTGGTCGATCTGGCTGCGCAACTTGTCCAACGAACGCAGAAAATCCGGCTTGTCGGTCTGAGGTTTACGCCACACGATGCTCCGAACCAGCTCGCCCAGCTCTTCCGGAACGACCTGTTGTGCGGCGTCGCTCCACGCTTTGTCCGGACAGATGTGGCTCTCGATAATCAAACCGTCGTAGTTCAGGTCGGCACACTCCTGAGCCACCTCTTTGAGCAGGGCGCGTTTCCCGGTAATGTGGGACGGATCGCCGATCATCGGCACGTCCGGCATCCGCATTTTCATCTCGATCGCCAAAGGCCACATCGGATTGTTCCGGTACTTGGAGACGCCGAACGACGAGAATCCGCGGTGAATCAGCCCGACCTGCTCGATTCCGACCTTCTGAAGCCGCTGTACGGCCCCCATCCAGAGATCGAGGTCGGGGTTCATCGGGTTCTTGACCAGCACGGGAATTTTCACGCCGCGCAAGGCGTCGGCAATATCCTGCACACTAAACGGATTGACGGTCGTCCGCGCACCGATCCACAACAGATCGACGCCGAACTCCAGAGCTCCTTCGACGTGTTTGGCATTGGCCACTTCGGTCGCGACGGGCAGGCCGGTCTCCTTTTTCGCTTCGGCCATCCACGAGAGGCCGGGCAGGCCGACGCCCTCGAATGTTCCGGGTTTGGTACGCGGCTTCCAGATTCCGGCACGCAGCACGTCCACCGCGCCGGTGGCGGCCAACCGACGGCAGGTATCGAGGGTCTGTTCTTCGGTCTCGGCGCTGCACGGCCCGGAAATAATCAACGGGCGTTTGCCTTTCAAATCGATTTTTTTGGTTTCCATCTATCGTATTTGTTTTATTTTTCGTTCTGTAACTGATCTTTAGCCCGCCCCGGGCTACCGCGAAAGGCTCAATGGCGACGTAGTACACAGTGGTCTCGCCGGCTATAGCCTTTCATCCGCGCCCCGCGAATCTCGCTGTATGTTTATGAACTTCGGCCCGGATGGTCTCAATCCCGATTTAATCGAATACCGTGCCCACGGTCTTCAGTTGCGTTGCCTCTCGGAATAAACGGGGGTGCCGCACTCACAATGGGTAACCTCGGCCCGTATATCAACCAAGACTCTCCTTATTCATCCTCGGCGCGCCCCCCTCGCGCCGCTAATGCTCCGCTCTTGCCGAGGACGGCGATTCCGAACGGAATCGCGCTATTCGCTTTTGGTTTAAGCGGGTCGACGCCAGCGGTGACTGCAACGAGCTCCGACGAGTT
>NZ_CAJTUJ010000227.1 GCF_910579375.1 uncultured Rikenella sp. | reverse complement strand
CGCTCCTCGGCAGGCCCGCAGTACACCCTGCCCATTTACCGCAACCCGCAATACCCGCAGGCCGAGGCGGGACTCACCGCGAGGATATTCACCGACAACACGGCAGACCTCAGGCTGTCGGACTTCGCCGTCAACGGCGTGAGCCTCGGCGACATGTACCTCACCATCGGCGTGGCCGACGTGGACCTCACCCGCGTGCACGTGGCGCAGGCCCCCGTGCCGGTGGGCGACGACTCCGTGGACGGACTGAACGTGGAGATTGTCACCACGAAAATTGACGACCTCGCCGCCTTCAGTCCCGGCAACAAGGTGTTCGCCGGGCTGTTCCCCCGCAGGCTCGACATCGACGAGCAATACCGCTGCGCCGACTTCGGCTCTGCCGACCTCTCGACACTGTACTCCCTCGACATGTGGGGCGACGGCTTCCGGCAGGTGGTGTACAACCGGCAGGCTCCCGTCAAGTTCGGCACAGGGGGCGCTGGCGGCACAGCGCCGGAAAAGGAAACCGTGGTGGTGCGCGCCACAGCCTCGCGGAAACAGTTCGACATCGCCGAGTACTCGTATTCGGAATACGAGTCGAGCCTGAGCCTGAGGCCGCAGGTCAACCTCGGCTCCGACCACATCGCTTGGGACCCGTCCTCCTCCGACAAGCTGCGCATGCTCTTCGGCGCGGGCTGGTACCTGAAATTCAACGCCCGCCTCGAGCTGTTCGAGAACGGCATGACGGCATACGACGGCACCGTCGACGTCCTGCCCCGCGACTACGGCGGCACGTCGGGCGCCTCCTTCGACCTCGTGCAGTGGGCATACGGCAGCCCCGTCTACTTCGAGTTCAACGAGCCTGTCCGCTTCGACGGCGTGTACGTCGGTTCGGGAGTGCGGTACACCGGGCGGCTCACACTCACTCCTGACGCATACTGCGCCACCAAGATACCGCTCATACGCGACGCCTCAACCGGGGAGGACATCAGGCTCGTGTGCGAGTTCGAGATAAATTAAACAGCAACAACAAACCAAATAAAAACAAAAGCAATGGAAACAACGAAAGCAACCATCACACAGACAATCTCGCGCAGGGTGCGCGTAGACAACTCCACCGACGAGTCGCGCAGGTACGACATCTCGGCAGAGGTCACCATCAGCGCAGGCTCGCTGGAAAACATCTCCGCAGGATACGTGCGCGCCATCGGCGGGGAGGCTCCAGAGGACCGCCCGGCAGAACTCGCCGACTTCCGCGCTTACCCCTACCTGAGCGTGGACTTCCACACCCACACCGACCGCGCCGCAATCCTTCAGGCCATCGAGGAGTTCAAGCAGGCCGTCGCAGCCATCGCCGCCGAACCCTGACCACCCAACCACCTAATCACTTAATCACCTAATCACCTAATCACCTAAAAAAATGACCTACAACGACACATACTTCCGAATGTTCCTCCTCTCGGAGGCACGCCGCCTCGCCCTCCGCGGCAAGGCACTCGCCGAAATCCTCGCAGCCCGCGCCGCGTACATACCCGCAATCGACGAGTTCGAGAAAAAGCGGGCGTCAATCACCGCCGACACCGAGGCCGACCAGAACGCACGCGACAAAGCCGTCGCCGACGCCGCTGCCGAGCAAAGCCCCGCGCCAGACCGCCGCATCTCCCTCGAGGCGTTCGAGCAGATAGCCGACGCCGCACTCGCCGCAGGCACGCCCATACCCCTCCCCTCCGGCGAGACCCTCCCGCCCGACATCTGGCTCGAAACCCTCTTCGCAAACCTCG
>NZ_CAJTUJ010000226.1 GCF_910579375.1 uncultured Rikenella sp. | reverse complement strand
GGCGTCCGGGTGGCCCCGGCGGGACGGAGCGATACTGCGTATCGCTTAACCGCCTCAGCCCAACTCTTTTTTCGCGCGCCTTGGGAAATCTTGTCAAAATGTGCCAGCACATTTTGACAATTTCCCTCTTAAGGCGTCGGCGCACGTCTGTCCTACAGGAGGGTACTGCGCTCGGGCCGCTCGGGCCCCACGTCCCGTGGACGGGAAATGCTCGCGCATTTCCACTGGCCGTCTCTACCCCGTTCTTTGTCCGCGCGCCTGAGGCTGTAGGAGGCGCCGCTTTTACAAGACGTTCACTTCTTTCGAAAGGAGGATCCCGAATTTCGATTCTACGTCGGCGATGATCTGGTCGGAAAGTTGCAAAATCTCCTGGGCGGTCGCGCCGCCTAAGTTGATCAAGACCAAGGCCTGGCGAGGATGGACGCCGACGGTGCCGCTCCGGAAACCTTTCCAACCCGCCCGGTCGATCAGCCACCCGGCGGCTACTTTCACACTGCCCTTCTCGCCTGTCGGGTAGAGGGGCAGGTCGGGATGTTGTGACTTCAACGCCTCGGCCTGAGCGGCCGGTATCACGGGGTTCTTGAAAAAACTCCCGGCGTTGCCCGATACGGCCGGATCGGGGAGCTTCTCGTTCCGGATCGCTGTCACGGCGGAGCGCACGTGAGAGAGGCTCGGGCCGCCGAGGAGCGTCACCCGGTCGTGCAGGTCGCCGTACCTTATATTATAGGTGTACCCCTCTTGTTCCGGAGTGAGGCGGAATTCGACGGCGGTCACGATGGCGCGACCCCGAAGAGGGCCTTTGAAGATGGATTCCCGGTAGCCGAAAGCGCAGGAGGAGGAGGAAAGACGGACGGTTTCGAGACGCTCTGTGTCGAAGTATTCCACGGTCTCGATGGTGTCTTTGGCTTCGGAACCGTAGGCGCCGATGTTCTGAACCGGGGCGGCGCCCACGTATCCGGGAATGGCGGAGAGGTTCTCCAGACCGCCCAGGCCGCGTTCCACGCTCCAGGCGACGAGGTCGTCCCAAACGACGCCGGCTTCGGCTCGAACCAGGGTGGGCTCGACGAGGGTGATCCGGGAGCCGGTCGGGTGGAGGATCAGGCCGGGGAAATGGCCGGTCAGGATCAGGTTGCTGCCGCCGCTCACCACGTACCAGGGCCAGCGGTTCGTCCGGCAGGTCTCGATGAGGCTGCGAAGCTCTTCGGTATCGCGGAATTCGGCCCAGTGGGCGGCGCGGGCTTCCAGACCGAAGGTGTTGTGGGCGAGGAGGGCATAATTCTCGGATATTTTGTTCATCTTTTCGGGTCGATTGGGGTTTGTGTGTGCAAATTTAAAAATAATGACTAACTTCGAGGACGATTATTCCTTTTTAGATATGGCTGTATTTACTCAGAACGACTTGGAGCGGATGGCGGCTCGGGGGACGGATCGGGAGCGGGTGGAGGAGCAGTTGGAGAATTTCAGAAGCGGGTTTCCGTTCCTGAAGATCGACCGGGCGGCGGTGGCGGGGGACGGGATTATGAAGCTCGATCCGGAACGGGCGCAGGTGTTGGCGGGGCTGTACGGACGGGCGGTGGCGGGATTGGCGGTGGAGAAGTTCGTGCCGGCGTCGGGGGCGGCGTCGAGGATGTTCAAGGAGTTGTACGAGTATGTGGCGGAGGGGAAGGGGAGCGCGACGGTGGAGAGGGTGTTGTCGGGGATCGAACGGTTTGCGTTCTATGAGGAGCTGGTGGCGCTGGGGGGGGATATGAAGGATCCGAGGGCGGTGGTGGC
>NZ_CAJTUJ010000225.1 GCF_910579375.1 uncultured Rikenella sp. | reverse complement strand
CTTTGGGGTCGCGCGGGCCGGACGCCTCCCCACGGGAGGCCCGCAACACGCCGCTCCGCGTCGAAAATTGCGATACCTCCCGGGCGTCCGGCTGCCAAAGTCAAATTAAAAAAGGTAGGGTGGCCCGTTTTGGGGTAGAGGCTGGCATTAAAAGACGCTGTGCGTCCGTTTATTCCGAGAGGCAACGCAACGGAAGACCGCTGGCCCGCCCCGCCGCAGCGCTGGAACTGCATATCGTCGTGTGGAAACGCAAATATATGCCCCGATAATGGTCGCCCGAATCGTGGAAAGTAGAGACCAGCCATACCCGTAATCACCGACGTACCACAATACGTCTTCGCCGGAGCCCGGGGCGGCCGAGACTTTTGAAAACGACATATCTGTAACATAGATATTATGCTGATAGCCAAAAAGAAACGCAGAGAAAACATTGCCGAATACATTCTGTATCTTTGGCAGTTAGAGGATATGCTGCGTGCGCTCGAGCTCTCGCCCGATCGGATCCGCGAGACGCTCGTCGAGCCGCAAACCGACCTCGACGACCAGCAGAAAGAGGCCTTGTGGCTGTGGTACACCGACCTGGTGAACCTCCTGCGAACCGAGGGCAAAGAGCGTAGCGGCCACCTGGAACACACCCTCCATCTGGTGGCCGATCTGGACGACCTGCATCGCCACCTGCTCGCCTCGCCCGTGGGGCGGGAACAGGGCTACGACCGCGTTTTCGCCCCTCTGGCCGCCGAACTGCCCCGGCTCAAGGCCGCCATCGCAGGGGAAGAGGGCGATCCGACCGCTATCAGCGACATGGAAGCCTGTTTTCGTGCGCTGTACCTTGCGATGCTCTATCGGCTTCGGAGACCGGCGGCTTCAGCGGAAGACACCTCGTCGCAAGAGACCTCCGAAGAACGATACGTCCGGGATGTGTTGGAGGTGATCTCGCCCGTCGTGGCTCGGCTGGCCGCGATCCACGGCGCAGCGGAACGGGGTGAGTTGGATTTGTATAAAGATATGGATTGATAGCGGCGGATTTCGGAAAAACAGACCGTCGGAGTACGATGAATCGTTCGATTTTTTGTGTTTTTCTATAGGCGGTCGGCGAAGGGCCGGAGTGTCTGTCGGTTTTGCTCCCAGAGGGCGAAGCTACGGACAGCGCGTGTAGGATAAATTCAGCAGCCCACTGATTTTTAGTTATTTCTGTTTTTGTCCCGTGTCCGTTCCGCAGGCGGATCGGGTGCGGGAGAAGCAATCCAGCGGCTGCGATCGCTTTTTCGTCCGCGTCGCGGAGTCCCGCCCCGGGCTTCCGCGACGCAGGCAATAACGGGCGATTGGGCGCTCTGACGAACGTCGGCAACAACGGGTACAGTTGGTCTTCCTCCTTTAGCGGGACTAGCGGCGTGTTCTTGAACTTCAACACGCAGAACCTCAATTCCAGCAACGTGAACAACCGTGGCCACGGTCTTCAGTTGCGTTGCCTCTCAGTATTTATCCCCTTCGCCGTCCGTTTTTATATGATTTTTAGTTTGATCGAGAAGAATTTTCTCGATTTTTTATTTTGTAGACTTTTGGCGTGGACAAAGGGTTGGGCTGTCGGGAGCTTTAGGATGCGTCAGCATCCGTCTAAAGTTTTTTCGGTTCCTTTTGTTTACAACCGACGCTGCCAGCGAGGGCAATGCAAACATGGTTTGCAAATTGCCGAGCTGGCGAGGAGGAACCGAGTAGCGTTCCGAGAGCAGAGACCGTTTACGGGCTTTGCCGAGGTAGCACGAGGAAGCCGAAGGCAACGCGAAGCCAATGAGAACAGTTTGAGGCGGGACAGAGCTCG
>NZ_CAJTUJ010000224.1 GCF_910579375.1 uncultured Rikenella sp. | reverse complement strand
GGCAACGCAACTGAAAACCGTAGGCGCGGTTGCTCGCGTGGCTGGGATTGAGGTACGTCACGCTGAAGTTCAAGTACATGCCAGGGTAGTGGTCGTCCGAATCGTAGGACGTGGACGACCAGCTGAACCCGCTGTTGCCGATGTTCCTTGCTATGCCCTCGCCGCCGCCGCGGCCGAAGTCGCGGTAGCCCGGGGCAGAGCGCACGGCGTTGCGTTTTCGGGCAAAAAATATCCCCTCCGAGACCTGACGGAATCGAGAGGGGGATTTTTCGACGTCGGTGTGTACCGACTGAAAATATGTGCAAAATGAGTGGTGTCGGGCGGTGGGGTATCGCAAAACCTTGCTGCGAAACTTTACCGCCTGCCGCGGCGCATCATGGCGGCGGCACCGGCCATCCGAGCCATCGCACCTCCTCCGCCGGCGACCATCTTCATCATCTTACGGGTTTGGTCGAACTGCTTCAACAGGCGGTTGATGGCGGCGACATCTGTCCCGCTCCCGCGGGCGATCCGAGATTTCCGGACGCCGTTCAACAAGGAGGGGTTCTCGCGTTCGGCCGGGGTCATCGACTGGATGATGGCTTCGGTCTGTTTGAAGACGCTGTTGTCCATGTCTATGTCTTTCAGGGCTTTCCCCACGCCGGGAATCATCGAGGCCAGATCCTTGATGTTCCCCATCTTTTTGATCTGCTGGATCTGGTTCAGGAAGTCCTGCATGGTAAACTGGTCGCGGGCGAGCTTTTTCTGGAGCTTTCGGGCCTCTTCTTCGTCGAACTGTTCCTGGGCGCGTTCGACGAGCGAGACGATGTCGCCCATTCCGAGGATCCGGTCGGCCATCCGTTCGGGGTGGAAGACGTCGAGGGCGTCCATCTTTTCGCCGGTGCTGACGAATTTCAGGGGCTTGTCGACGACGGAGCGGATCGAGATGGCTGCCCCGCCGCGGGTGTCGCCGTCGAGCTTGGTGAGCACGACGCCGTCGAAGTCCAGACGGTCGTTAAACTCTTTCGCTGTATTGACTGCGTCCTGGCCGGTCATGGAGTCGACGACGAACAGGGTCTCGGAGGGCTTCACGGCGGCTTTGATGGCGGTGATCTCGCGCATCATCTGTTCGTCGATGGCGAGGCGCCCGGCGGTGTCTATAATAATGGTGTTGAAGGTGCCGCCCTGGCTCTTGGCGTAGCGGATGCCGTTCTGGACGAGGGCGACGGCGTCGGTCTTGTTGTCGGGTTCGGAGTAGACTTCGACGCCGATCTGCTGGCCGAGGACTTTCAGCTGGTCGATGGCGGCGGGGCGGTAGATGTCGCCGCCGATCAGCAGAACGCCGCGCCCTTTCTTCTTCAGGTGGAGGGCGAGTTTGCCGCTGAAGGTGGTCTTACCGGAGCCTTGGAGCCCGCTCACGAGGATGACGGAGGGGGTGTCGCGCAGGTTGATCCCGACGGCGGTGCCGCCCATCAGGGCGGCGAGTTCGTCGTGGACGATCTTGACGATCATCTGGCTGGGGTTCACGGATTTGATGACTTCCTGACCGATGGCTTTCTGTTTGACCTGGTCGGTGAAGGTCTTGGCGACTTTGTAATTGACGTCGGCTTCGATCAGGGCGCGACGAATCTCTTTGAGGGATTCGGCGATGTTGATCTCGGTGATGCGGCCCTGGCCTTTCAGGATCTTGAAGGAGCGCTCTAAACGGTCGCTAAGATTCTCGAACATAGGTGATTATAGGTGCTTTTCGTGGGTTACGGCCTGCGCGGGGCGGGCACTGGGACAAAGGTACAAATTTCTCTCGGAACGGCGGACTAAGGGGGGTCTTTACGGGTGGCGGCGGATGAGGTCGGCAACGAGGGGTGGAAGGCCGGCGGCGGCTCTTTCGGGTATGACGGTCAGGG
>NZ_CAJTUJ010000223.1 GCF_910579375.1 uncultured Rikenella sp. | reverse complement strand
CGGATTGGCCGAGTGCCAACCGGCAGAATATACCATCTTAAGCGGGCGGGCGACGGAGTTTGCGCGCAGTTCTTTATTCGCGCGCCTTAGGAGGGAAATCTTGTCAAAACGCGCCAGCGCATTTTGACGATTTCCCTCCTAAGGCGTGGCACGCGTCTTTAACTACAGGAGGGTACTGCGCTCGGGCCGCGCGGGCCCCACGTCCCGTGGACGGGCGAAACTGCGTTTCGCTAAGGCAGCCTTGGTCCAACTCTCTGTCCGCGCGCTGACCAATAAGGCAAAGATAACCCGAACAAAACACCCAACGGGTGCGTGGACGAGAAATGCTCGCGCATTTCCACTGACAGCCTCTACCCCGAAAAGAGCCAAGGCTGCCCTAAAAGTCTATCCCCTCACCGCCTCCACCCACCGGGTCAGTTCTACGAATTGTGCTACGCTCAATGTTTCAGGTCGCAAGCCGAAAAACGGATGCGCCTCCACCCTCCCCTCTGCCACCGCACACAACACTTCGGGAAACGATGCCCCCAACGAATTCCGGATCGTCTTCCGCCGCTGATTGAAAGTAGCCTTGACAATCTTCCGAAACAATTCCTCGTCGCACCCGAGTTCCGTTACGCCGTTCCTTCGCAACCGAATCACGGCGCTCTGCACCTTAGGTGGCGGATTGAAAACACCCGGCGGCACGGTGAACAGATATTCGATATCGTAATAGGCCTGCAACAACACGCTGAGGATTCCGTACTCCTTCCCGCCCGGCGAAGCTGCCAGCCGAACGGCGACTTCTCGCTGAATCATCCCCACGACTTCCGGAATCCGATCCTTGAAATCAAGGACTTTAAAAAATATCTGCGACGAAATATTATACGGAAAATTCCCGATAATCCCCACCCCCTGCGGATAAAGTGCCGCCAAATCGAGGCGCAGAAAATCGCCTTCGAGAATATTCAGGTTCGGATAGTGCACCCGCAGGTACTCCACGCTCTCGGTATCTATCTCCGCGACGGTCAGCCGATCGCCGTAAACCGGCAACAAATATTGGGTCAACACGCCCATCCCGGGTCCGACCTCCAACACCTTTTCCCGGACAATCCGCTCGTCGTCGCCTACATAAAGCGCTTCGGCAATCCGCCGGGCAATGTTCTGATCGGTCAAAAAGTGTTGACCTAAATATTTTTTCGCTCTGACTTCCAAGTGCAGCAGATTAAAATGACAAAACTAAATCTTCTTTTTCCCGCATCTCCCGCCCCGGGCTTCCGCGACGCGGGGAACAATGGATTGTTGGGCGAACTGTTGGGTGTCGGCAACTACGGATACAACTGGTCTTCTGCATCCAGCGGAACCAATGGCGTGAGTTTGAGTTGCCTTATGACACACCTCAACCCCGGCGGGCCGAATTACCGAGGCATCGGTTTTCAGTTGCGTTGCCTCTCGGAATAAACGGGTACCCACAGGGTGTTTGATTGCCAGCCTCTACCCCAAATAATCGGGCTGCCTCTACCCTACTTTGGTTTGACCTTGGGCGGCCGGCCCACGCGTCTTGTTGAGGCAGTTCGCCGCCAGCGGAGAGCAGCAACGAGCTCCGACGAGTTGCAGCCCTCCGCGTGGGGTGGCGGCGGACTGCGTGGCTCTGCGAGCCGCAGAAGCCCGGCCCATTCGTCCTCGGGCGCGCGCCGGCACCCGCCTATGGCGTCCTCGCTCTCAGTTCAAGCGGTCGAAGCCTGCGGGGCCCAAAGCAACGTCAGTTGCGGGCCTCCGCTGCGGGAGGCTTCGGCCCGCGCGACTCTGCGAGTCGCAGAAGCACGGCCCAAAGCATCGCCCCGTGTCTACCTCACTGCGGCTCCGCTTTCGCTCCGCCGCGTTTACCGTCGCCCGCGGCAATTCTTG
>NZ_CAJTUJ010000222.1 GCF_910579375.1 uncultured Rikenella sp. | reverse complement strand
GGGCGGGCGACAGAACTTTGCGCGGATCAAGTTTTTTCGCGCGCCTGCGCGATTCAGTTATTTCGGCTCACCGCCGAAATAGTTGAATCGCTTCTTTTGGCGTGGCGCGCGGCTGCCCTAAGGGAGGGTACTGCGCTCGGGCCGCGCGGGCCCCACGTCCCGTGGACGGGAAATGCTTACGCATTTCTACTGCCAGCCTCTACCCCAAACACACGGCAGCCTCGCCCCATCTACCACTCCGGTCAACCCATCGTGTTGAACCGGACGCTCGCTTTCACGATCGCCAGGGCGCGGATGGCCGATAACGGAATCTCGATCGGGGCGTGGTGGGGATTATAACTCACCAACAGGGCACGATCCGGAGAGCCTTCGACCCGATTCAGGTATTTCACCGTGGTGTACTGCTCGTCGTCGTAGGCGAACGAGATCAGATACATCTCACCCCAAATGATGTTGGTGCAGTCCCGAACCTGTTTGTAAACCACCATGTCGCCGGCCTTGAGCAAAGGGTACATCGAGTCGCCGCGCATCTTGACGGCGCCGTCGCAGCGAGGCAGTTCGGGGATCGACAAGTAGGCTGAAACGGGGGTGCGGCCTTCGAAAAGGGGTTCGAGACCGGTCGCGGCTTCGAAGTCGTAGAGCGGGATCCGACGGTCGTCGTCCCCCGTGCAAAGCCGGGAAGATAGGACGTAGGGCCGTTCGGGCTCTTCGAGCCGGGGAATGTGGTAACCGCCCATGTCGTAAGAGACGCCGCGGGAGGAGGGCGGGGTCAGCATCGGGCCCTGATCCATGATGAGCCAGTCGAGGCTGAGGTCGGGAAATTTATTGATGATTATCTTAACCTTGTCGGCGCCGAGACTGCGGCCGCTGTCGAGAAATCCGATCGAAAATCCGGTGAGGGTATAGAATTTATTTTTGCTGATTCCTTTTTCTTTCAGATAGGCCTTCAGTTTTTCTTTTTCCGTCATGGGGATTTACTTTATTGTCGAAATATTGATAATTATCACTATTTCGCATTGACTTTTATTATAAAATCAGGATAAAGGTAGAAATATTTAAATAAAAAACAAATCGAATGCGGTTTGAGATTGAAATAATTTAACCTGACGACTCGATGGCATCCTGCGGCACGAAAGAGGCCAAAAATCGAGCGGGTTACGGGTTGGCAATCGAGGGTTCTGCGCGCTGAGCGAGGCGGCTTTCTCGGCGACGCCCCCGGATTCTCCGAAAAAAACGCTATTTTTGTAGTTTGAAGTAAAAACGTTCGTTCTCATCTTGTTCGTCTTGACGCAGAGAGCAAAACGCGGGTACAGACGGAAGAAGCGACATTGCCTGATGGGGATGGAGGCGGCCATTGAAGCCGAGGCGGGCCGGTTTGAGCACCACTCGCCTGGTACCCCGCCCCGGGCGGACGCGGAATTACGGCGGGAGAGATGTGGAGTGTCGGTCACTACGGGTACAGTTGGTCGACAGCACCATCCGGAACAAAGGGAATATATTTAGATTTCGGAATGGAGTGGCTGCGACCGGACAACTCGAACTGTCGGGGCAACGGTTTTCAGTTGCGCTGCCTCTCGGAATAAACGGGGCGTGTATTTACGGGGAGTAATTTTGCGTAAAGGGGCCCGATTCGAGTGCCGAGGGCGCGCCCCGGGCTTCCGCGATGCGGGAAGCAAGTGGCGGTTGGGAGAGCTGGTGAGTGTCGGACTCGACGGCTACTGTTGGTCTTCCGAAGAGTACGATGTCGGCGCCATGGACTTGAGTTTCAACATGTCGTGGCTTGCTCCGGGGGTCGTGAATCTCCGGGGCCACGGTCTTCAGTTGCGCTGCCTCTCGGAATAAACGGGGGTACCGCTCGCGGGGGCAAGGGCTGGGACTATCCTACTCTCTTGGACGGGCGGAGCCAGCGTGGGCCCAACGAGCATCGCGAAGTGGCGGCCCTACGCCGGGGGTGGCTCCGGCCCGCGCGACCCGTTGGGTCGCAGGAGCTCGGCCTTTTTCTGTTGGGTT
>NZ_CAJTUJ010000221.1 GCF_910579375.1 uncultured Rikenella sp. | reverse complement strand
GGGGCTGGGGAGCAGGCCGAAGGGGCTCATCAAGTTCCACCGGTATGGGGACGGGGGGCGCACGGCGATGGAGGAGCATTTGGTGGAGGTGGCGCTCTATGGCGGAAATCCGGCGAGAATCCATTTCACGGTGTCGCCGGAGCATATGGAGGATTTCAAACGTCTGGTGGAGGAAAAAAGCGCGGGGTTTGCGGCGAAGTACGGGGTGGAGTATGAGGTCTCGTTCTCGGTGCAGGAGCCGGGGACGGATACGGTGGCGGTGAATCCGGATAATACGCCGTTCCGGGTGGGGGATGCGGGCGGGGAGGGGGAGATTCTTTTCCGGCCGGGGGGACACGGGGCGTTGATCGAGAATCTGAACCGGATCGATGCGGATTTGATCTTTATCAAAACGGTGGACAATGTGGTGCCGGATCACTTGAAGGAGGATACGGTGCTGTATAAGAAGGCGTTGGGGGAGGTGGCGCTGGAGTTGCAGCAGCAGGTGTTCCTCTACCTGAAGAAGATCGATTCGGCGGGCTTCGCGGCGGAGGGGGATTTCCGGAAGGAGGTGTGGCGGTTTGTCGAACGGGAGTTGTGTTACCGCTTTCCGGAGGGGTTCGAACCGACGCTGGAGGATTTGAGGCGGGTGTTGGATCGGCCGATCCGGGTGTGCGGCATGGTGCGGAACGAGGGGGAACCGGGCGGGGGGCCGTTCTGGGCGGAGACGTCGATGGGGGTGCGGGGGGCGTTGTCGCTCCAGATTGCGGAGTCGTCGCAGATCGATCCGGAGGTGCGCGGGGCTTTGATGGGGGGTGGGACGCATTTCAATCCGGTGGATCTGGTCTGTGCGGTGCGGGATTTCAGGGGGAGGAAGTTCGACCTCGCGCAGTTTGTGGATAAGAGGACGGGATTCATCTCGGAAAAAAGCAAGGACGGACGGGCGCTCAGGGCGCAGGAGTTGCCGGGGCTCTGGAACGGGGCGATGGCGGACTGGACGACGGTCTTCGTGGAGGTACCGATCTCGACGTTCGCGCCGGTCAAGACGGTGGCGGATTTGCTCCGACCGCAGCATCAGTAGCGGTTGGCGGGAGACTTGTTTGGTGGGGTGAGGATTTCCGCCAGCGCGCGGACAGAGGGTTGGGCCGTGGCTGCCCACTCCGAGTGCCGGGAGGCACCGCCCGCCCGGCGTAAGGGCAGTACCCTCCTGTAGCCAAAGACGCGCGCCATGCCTAAAGAAGCGATTCAACTATTTCGGCGGTAACCGAATATAGATGAATCGCGTAAGGCGCGCGTTTGATAGAAGAAGTGGATCAAAGCTCGACCGCGCGCCACGCCTTAAGAGGGAAATCGTCAAAACTCGCTTGCGTGTTTTGACAAGATTTCCCAAGGCGCGCGAACAAAGAATGGCGTGCAAAACTCCGTCGCCCGCCCGCGTAAAAAGGGATTTCACTCGTTTTGCAACAGCAAAATCGAGATGAAATCCCAGCGGGCGACGGCAAAGTGCGGCGGAGCGACAGCGGAGCCGCAGTGAGGTGGACACGGGGCGGAGAATTGGGCTTTGCTTTGGGCTGTGCTTGTTCTTCGGGCGGGAAAACCGCAGTCGGTTTTCCCGCTGCGCTGGGTCGAGCTTGGGACTGAGATTTGGACTGTGGGTTGGGCTGAACTGTTGGCCGAGCTTTGGTCTTTACTTTAGGGCCGAGAGCGAGTAGCTAAGTTCCCGTGCCAACGGTCGGCCCGCAGCCCCCGGATGCGGAGGGCCGAAATACTCCGCTCACGCTTCGTATTCGTTCTCCGCTGGCTGCGGCCGAGAACGCACCTCGCAGAATGGGGCGTGCCGAGGACGAATCTTACAGAATTGGGGCGGTGAATAGGGAGGCCTTTGTCTGTGCTCTTGCGGCTCTTTGAGCCGCCGGCCTCGGCGAGGACGAATGGGCGGAGAACTGGGCTTTGCTTTTGCGACCCGTAGGGTCGCGGGCCGAAGCCTCCCGCCGCGGAGGCCCGCAACTGACGTTGCTTTGGGCCCCGCAGGCTTCGATCCGCGTGAACTTGACAGAAAAAGGCGTTGCTCTTGCGGCTCTTTGAGCCGCCGGCCTCGGCGAGGACGAATGGGCGGAGAACTGGGCTTTGCTTTTGC
>NZ_CAJTUJ010000220.1 GCF_910579375.1 uncultured Rikenella sp. | reverse complement strand
TTCTTTTTGTGAACAAAAAGAACCAAAAAAACTTTAGACGGATGCTGGCGCATCCTAAAGCTGCCGACAGCCCAATTTCCCAAAATTCATTTGACGCAACAAATCACCTACCGCCTGAGCTTGGCGCGCAGCAGGCCGGTGACTAGCCGGACGAAATTACGCATCCCGCGGGATGAAAAATAGAACGCGACGCCGCTCAAAATCCCGTACAACAACGGAATTATCACGGCACGGGTCAGCCAGCCGCCCCAGGTGTCGGAAGACGGAAGCCAGCCCTGGACGAGAATCGTTTCCGAAACCAACCAGACGAAAACGAGAATCGAGAGGTATTTCAGCAGGGTCAGCCAGTACTCTCGCGAGGATTCGCGGAAACCGCGCCGGTAGAGGAAGTAGGGTTTCCAGAAGAGGACGAAAAGGCCGGTACTCAGCAGCGTTCCCGCCACGACGCCCGATACGCCGTAACGCCAACAGGCCCAAAACGAAAGGACGAGATTCAAGGCGGCCTCGGTCCAGGCCGCCCATACGTCGTGGTAGAGGCCGTAGGCGTTCAGAAAGTACTGGGCGGTCTGGCGGATCAGGCCGATGAAGAGGGTCGCCACGAGCATCAGCACCACCGGCGAGGAGAAAAGGGCGTAACGACCGGCCGGAAGCCACAGGGAGATGAACGGGTTGACGAGTTCGTAAAATGAAAAGGAGAGGGTGCCGCCGATCCAGAAGTACATGGCGTTGAATTGCCAGAAGACGAGCTTGATTTTCGACCGGTCGCCTTCGACGACGAGGTTCCCGACGCCGGCGTAGCTGTTGTTGAGCGCGCCGCCGATAAAGGAGGTCAGGCGGCCGATCATCATCGAGTAGTTGGTGTAGTACGAGACCATGGACTGGGAGATGAGCTGGCCGAGGACGATGACGTCGGACTGGTAGAGCACGAGGCTGGCGATGCGGTGGGAGAAAATCCGGCGGGTGGTGGCGAAGACGGAGCGGTATTTCCGCACGGCGGCACGACCCTGGCGCAGAGAGGAGCGAAGCCACGGGTAGATGCGCCGCAGGGCGGATTCGAGCCACACGGCGTACACGACGCCGAAGAGGAGTTCGACGGCGAGCCAGGTGAGGTAGCCGGCCGAAGTCCATCGGAGCAAGGCCATCTGGAGGAGCACTTTGGCGAGCAGCGAGAGGTTGAAGATCCGGGTCACAACGTATCCCCGCTGGTCGGCCATCAGGAGGTTCTGTTTGTAGTTGAGCAGGTAGCTCATCAGGGTGGTGGCCAGGAAGGTGAGGTAGGCGGCGTAGATGGTGCCGAGGGGGATGCCTTCGGCGACGGCGCGGGCGAAGACCCACGGGATAAAGGCGGCGAAGGTGAGCCCGAGCAGGGTGATGGCGAGGCCGACGAGGCGGAAGAGCCAGCCGAGGAGCGAGACGAGTTCGGTGATTTGTGTCCGGTCGCGCCGGTAGAGGGGGTCGTAGAGCACTTGGGCGACGGCAGTGGCGATCCCGAGGTCGGCGAGGTTCAGAAAGCCGATATAGCTCATCACGGAGGAGGTCAGGCCGACGAATTGGGTGCCGAGCTCTTCGAGAAAGATGCGCCGCGAGAAGAAGTTGAGGGCCAGCACCAACAGGTAGAACGCGACGGAGACGCGGGCGTTTTTGAAGCTGTATGCGAGGCGTGACATGGCGGCCGGAAGGATATCAGGGGGAGTGACGAACGAGGGCCTCGGGTGGCGAGGGGGAGCTCGTTCGCGGGACAAAGATAGGCAAAATGGGCGGTTGTAGATTGCCTGGGGTAGACACGGCCCTCTTTCGAGTGCCGAGCGGCACCGCCCCGGGCGGACGCGGGGATGCCGAAGGGGGCTTTTGGCACATCGGTAACATCGGTAACGGTTGGTCGTCCTCAAATAACAGAACCGATGGCATGCACTTGGGCTTCAGCACGCAGGGCCTCGGCCCCAGCAGCTCGTACAGCCGTGCCTCCGGTCTTCAGTTGCGTTGCCTCTCGGAATAAACGGGATGCGAACCCGCTCCGGGCTTCCGCAACGCAGGATCGGGCGCGCCGAACAGTGTCGGCAACCACGGATTCAACTACTCCTCCGGCACAAAAAGCAACAGCGGTTTGGATTTGAATTTCAGTGCAACTGGTCT
>NZ_CAJTUJ010000219.1 GCF_910579375.1 uncultured Rikenella sp. | reverse complement strand
TGTGATTCGGGTCGGAGTCAGCGTGGGCCGAACGAGCTCCGCGAAGTTGCGGCCCTACGCCTGAGGTGGCTCCGGCCCGGGCGGTTCTACGAACCGCAGAGTGCAAATGGAGTAGGGCGGCCAGTGGGGTAGCTTTCGGGTAGAGGCTGCCCTTATTTTTAGGGTAGACCCGGCCCTTTGCCCCCCCGCGGGCCCGCGGGGTTTATTCCGAGAGGCACCGCAACTGAAAACCGTGGCCGCGGTGGTCCGAGTAGCCGGGGCGGAGGTGTTGCGAACTGAAATCCAAGTCCATGCCACTCGTGCCGCTCGTAGCGGAAGACCAGTTGAACCCGAGGTTGCCAACGAGCACCGGATCGCCAGAGATCGCGTGGCGGTTGCCCGGGGCGGTGCCGCTCGGCACTCGAAAAATGGCTGTGTCTACCCCAGGCAATCGACCTGCCTCGGCCCCATTCTTTGTTCTGCGCGCGGGCTCCGCATAAATAAGACCAAAACCCAACAAGACATTCAACGTTCTGTGGTCGGGCGAAACAGCGTTTCGTCGGGGAAGCTGCTATCCTACGGGGGAGTTGTTCTTTTTCGGAAGAAAAGGTACGCTTCCGGCCGCCGCGGAGCCGTGAATTTCGTAATTTTGCGCCTGTTGCGAAATCATTCGATAGTTATGTTCAGACAGGAAATAACCCTGTTTTTGTCGTTTTTCAAGATCGGCTGCTTCACTTTCGGCGGCGGATATGCCATGATCCCGATCATCCAGAAAGAGGTGATCGACAAACGGAGGTGGGTCGAACGCGAAGAGTTTATAGACCTGCTGGCGCTGGCGCAGTCGGCGCCCGGGCCGATGGCGGTCAATGTCTCGATTATGGTGGGGTACAAAATCCTGAGAACGCGGGGGGCGGTGGCGGCGTTTCTGGGAACGGTGCTGCCGTCGTTCCTGATTCTGCTGGGGGTGGCGATCTTCTTTTCGCATATCTCAGAGGATCCGACGGTGAACCGCATTTTCAAGGGGATGAGGCCGGCGGTCGTGGCGCTGATTCTGCAACCGGTCTTTTCGTTTGCCCGGGGGCTGAGGGGGTGGGAGTACGGGGTGTTCGTCGCGATTGCGGGGGCGATCTGGGCAGGGGCGTCGCCGTTGTGGTTCATTGCGGGCGGAATTGTCGGGGGGCTGGGGTATACGTACTGGAGGGTGAAACGGGGGGTGGGAAAATAAAAGATTCGAATTCGGGATGCTCTATTTGCAACTTTTTCTGACGTTTTTTCAAATCGGTCTCTTCGGGTTCGGGGGCGGGTATGCGATGATTTCGCTGATTCAGGCGGAGGTGGTGACGCGGCACGGATGGATCACGGCGGCGCAGTTTGCCGATATCATCGCGATTTCGCAGGTGACGCCGGGGCCGATTGCGATCAATAGTGCGACGTATATCGGGTATACGGCGACGGGGTCGGTCTGGGGGTCGGCGCTGGCGACGGCGGGGGTCTGTGCGCCGTCGCTGGTGTTGATGCTGATCGTGGCGAGGTTCTACCTGAAAATGAAGGATAACCGGTATGTGGCGGGGGTGATGAGGACGTTGAGGCCGGTGGTGGTGGGGCTGATTCTGGCGGCGGCTTTTCTGCTCTTCACGCCGGATAATTTCATTGACTGGAAAAGCTATGCGATTTTCGGGGGGGTGCTGGTGGCGGCGGTGCGGAAGGTCAATCCGATTCTGTTGATCGTGTTGGCGGGGTTGGCGGGGTGGTTGATTTATTGAGGTTGCGGGGGTGGTAAGTGGGGGTGTCGAAGAAAAACTTTTCACAAAATATGCACAAAATATTAACAATTGTCGTGGCGGCGGGAGCGGGAAGACGGATGGGGAGCGAGGTGCCCAAACAGTTCTTACTGCTTGGAGGCGAGCCGATTGTCATGCGGACTTTGCGCCGGATGGCGGAAGGGGTGGGGCGTTATGTGGCGGATTGTTCACAAAATGTGAACGAATGGGTGCATAAGCTGGTGCTGGTGCTGCCGGAGGCGTATATCGAACGGTGGGGGGAGTTGTGCGTGGCGCATGGGTTCGAGGTGCCGCACGAGGTGGTGGCGGGTGGGGAAACTCGATTTCAGTCGGTGAGGCGGGGATTGGAGGCGGAGCCGGAGGCGGAATGGGTGCTGGTGCATGACGGGGTGAGGCCGTTTGTCGCGGACGGGGTGATTCGGGGGGT
>NZ_CAJTUJ010000218.1 GCF_910579375.1 uncultured Rikenella sp. | reverse complement strand
TCGCTCTCAGTTCAAGTGGTCGAAGCCGGCGGGGCCTAAAACGACCCCAAAGGGTCGAGGAGCTCGGCCAACAAGTTCAGCCTGACACACAGCCCAAAGCCAAGCCTCATGCTCGGCCCAGCGCGGCACGAAAACCGATTACGGTTTTCGTGCCCGAAGAACAGTCGCAGCCCAAAGCCCAGCCCAGTTCTCCGCCCCGTGTCCGCCTCACTGCGGCTCCGCTACCGCTCCGCCGGTGCCGCTCGGCACTCGAAAGATAAGCGTATCTACTCCTAAACGTCGCCCGAGGCAATTCTTGCCGGATTGGCCGAGCGCAAACCGGCAGAATATGCCCTCTTTACGCGGGCGGGCGACAGATTTTTCGCGCAAGAACGAGTTTGTTCGCGCGCCTTGCGCGATTCATTCTATTTCGGCTCACCGCCGAAATGATTGAATCGCTTCTTCAGGCGTGGCACGCGAGCAACAGGAAAGTAATAACGGCCGCGCGCCATGACGCGAACGCGTCGGCCAAGCGGGCCCCACGTCCCGTGGACGGGAAATGCTCGCGCATTTCCACTGGCAGCCTCTACCCCAACAACTCGCAGAGCCGCGCTCCGAAGCCCGCACCCTTCTCCGCGTTATTTGCTCCCCTCCTCCTGCGCCAGCGTAGAGAGGAGTCCGCACGCCGCCAGAATATCCTCCCCCCTCGACCCCCTCGTCGTCGTGAGAATCCCCGCCGCGTTCAGCGCCCCGTTCATCCGCTTCATCTCCTCCGGCGACACCCCCCGCAGCGGACTCTCCGGAATCGCATGAAAACGAATCAGATTGATCCGACACGCCAACCCCTTCAACAGCCGCACCAACCCCTCGACATGCCTTTTCGAATCATTCACTCCCTTAAAGACGATGTATTCGAAACTCAGCCGTCGCTGATGCGCAAAATCCTGTTTCCGCAATGCCTCGACCACCTGTTCGATCCCATAGCGGTTCTCCACCGGCATCAGCTCCCGGCGCTCCTCCCGGAACGGGTCGTGCAGACTGACCGCCAGATGCACCTTCGTTTCTCGTAACAACCGCTCCATCGCCGGAATCACCCCCACCGTCGACACCGTAATCCTCGTCGGGCTCCACCCCAACCCCCACTCCGCCGTCAGAATCTCCACCGCCCGCAACACCTCCTCGATATTATCCATCGGCTCCCCCATCCCCATAAAGACGATATTGGTCAACCGTTCCGCCTCCGGAATCGCCAGCACCTGATTGACGATTTCGCCCGCCGTCAAGTGATGCCCGAACCCCTGCCTTCCCGTCATACAGAACCGACACCCCATGCGACATCCCGCCTGCGACGAGACGCACAACGTCGCCCGATCCCCGTCCGGAATATAAACCGCCTCGATATACCCCCCTCGTCGAGTCTGGAAGAGATACTTTTTGGTTCCATCCACCGAGACCTGCACCTCGCACGGATCGATCCTTCCGGCCACGATTCCTCCCTCCCGCAGCCTTCTGCGAGCCTCGAGCGAGAGATTGGTCATTTCGTCGACCTCCGCCACCCGTTTTTTGTAGATCCAATCCGCCATCTGCCTTCCCGCAAACGACTTCAGCCCGACCTCCTCCGCCACCCGTTTCAGCTCTTGCAGCGATTTCCCCACCAACCACTCTTCTGTTTTCAATTCATTCTCCATCGATTTATCGTTCTTTTCTTTTTGAAATTACCTCTCCCCTCATCTCCCTATACTTCGCCATCCCTCCGTGTCTCGCACAATTCCCATTTTCCCCGCCCCGGGCTTCCGCAGCAGCAATACAGGCGTACCGGGCGGCATCGGCAACAATGGTTACAGCTGGTCAAGCTTGGTGGTCGACTCATACGGCTGCTATTTACGTTTCGTAATGAACGCGGTTCAGCCAGGCTATCCAAACGGTCGTGCCAACGGTCTTCAGTTGCGGTGCCTCTCGGAATAAAAGAGGAGGTACTGCGGGGTAATTTAGGGCAGCGGCTCCTCCGGGCTTCCGCAACGCAGATTCGGGAGCGTTGTGGAACCTCGGAGCCAGCGGTTACAACTGGTCGTCTTCAATCAACAGCACCAATGGTATGTTCTTAGCCTTCGGTTCGCAAGGTCTGGATTCCAACAACGCAAGCAACCGCGCCCACGGTTTTCCGTTGCGTTGCCTCTCGGAATAAACGCGCCCACAGGGCGTTTTACTGCCAGCCTCTACCCTACTTTTGAGCTGAATCCTGCGGTTCGA
>NZ_CAJTUJ010000217.1 GCF_910579375.1 uncultured Rikenella sp. | reverse complement strand
TCTGATCACTGCCCCAGATAGAACTGTTTTTTTGTGAACAAAAAGAACCAGAAAACCGACGCAGCAACCGAGTGCCATCAAACTTGTTTGAATGGCCGAGGTGCAAGAAAGAACCGAGTAGCGTTCCGAGGGCAGAGACCGTTTACGGGCTATGCCGAGGTAGCACGAGGAAGCCGAAGGCAACGCGAAGCCAAACTTTAGACGGATGCTGACGCATCCTCAAGCTGCCGGCGGCCTTGTCTTTTACGAGGCAAAATTATTTTAGAATGATCAAGTTTCAGTTCAATAAAACTGCGCTCGGCGAGCTCGGAAAACAGCTCGCCATGAGAACCAAAGCCTTGCCTACGATCAAAAGCAAGGAGTCGGCACTGCGCTCTGAGGTCAAAAAGGCCAAAGACAGGGTCGCGGAGTTGCAGGAGCAGCTCGACCGAACGATGCGGGAGTACGACTATATGGTGCAGCTCTGGGGGGAGTTCGACCGGTCGTTGATTACCGTCAGGGAGGTGAAGTTCGGAGAGCAGAAAATCGCCGGGGTCGAGATCCCGGTGCTCGAAGATATTCAGTATGAGGAGAAACCGTACAACCTGTTCAGTGCGCCGCTGTGGCTCGCCGACGGGATGAGGATTCTCAAGGAGCTGGCTCGGCTGGGCGTCGAAAGCGAGTTCTATCGACGGAAGATGGAGCTGCTCGAAAGGGCGCGGAAGAAGACCACGCAGAAGGTCAATCTGTACGAAAAGGTGCAGATCCCGGGATATCAGGAGGCGATCAGGAAGATCAAACGTTTCCTCGAAGACGAGGAAAACCTCTCGAAATCGTCCCAGAAAATTGTTAAATCCAGACTGGAAACGGAGGCTGCTTTATGATCGAACGCATGACCCGATTCAATGTCGTCTTGTACCACGGCGACGTGGAGTCGTTTATGGAACGCCTGCGGGAGCTGGGGGTGGCGGATGTGACGCTCTCGGACTGGGAGCCGTCGACGGAGCAGAGGGAGAGGATGGCCAGGGCCGAACGGTATAAAAATGCTTACATGCGCCTCGGGGCGGTCAAGCGGGGGAAGGCCGAAAAGGATGCCGAGGAGGAGAAACGCGATGTGGCGCCTTTCGATACGGTCGAAGAGGCGGTCGAGGCGTTGGAAGGGGCGACGGAGCGCATCGCGCAGCTCGAAACGCTTCGCATGAAGGCGACGGCGGAGCTGGACGGGTTGGCGATGTGGGGCGAGTTCGACCCGGCGGAAATCAGGCGGCTCAGGGAGGCTGAGGGGATTGCTCTCCGCTTCTTCGAGGTGCCGACCAAACAGTACCGGACGGAGTGGGAGTGGGAATACCCGATTCAGGTGGTGGCGCAGAATTTGGGCGGGATGACCTATTTCGTGGTGGCGCAGCCGGTGGGCGAGGCGGGGGCGGCGACGGAAGCGATCGGGCTGGGGACGGCGGCGGTCGAGTTGCGCGCGCCGGAGATGACGTTTGCACAGAAGGAGTTGCAGATCGAAACCTATCTGAGGGAGGAGGCGCAAAAACAGGAGGTGATTGCGCGGGCGGCTTTGTCGCGGGATCGGATATGGGCCGATTATGTGGAGCTGAAGAACGGAATTGCGTTCGACGAGGCGCTGCACGCGGGGACGGAGTATGCGGAGGGGACGGTGAAGGTGATCGAGGCGTGGGCGCCGACTCCCCTCAAAGCGCAGGTGGAGGAGTTTCTCGACGGCCAGCCGGTGGTCTGGGCGGAGGAGGAGGCGAGGGTCGAACAGAATCCGCCGATCAAACTCAAGAATCATTTCTTTGCGCGGTTGTTCGAACCGATCGGATCGCTCTATATGCTGCCGAGGTACAACGAAATCGATATCACGCCGTTCTTTGCGCCGTTCTTCATGCTCTTCTTCGGGATGTGTTTCGGGGATGCGGGCTACGGGGTGCTGTTCATCTTGGCGATCGTGCTCTTCTGGCGCAAGATTCCGGTGCGTTTTCGGGATTTTGCCTGGCTGGCGCTCTTCCTCAATATAGCGACGGTCTTCTTCGGGCTCTTGACGGGGAATGTCTTCGGTATCGAGCTGGCGAAGGTGCCGGAGCTGGTGAGGTTCAAGGAATACTTCGTCTCGAACGAAAATATGTTCAATGTCGCGGTGGGGCTGGGGGCGGCGCAGATCTTGTTCGGGATGATTCTGCGCATCTTCAACCGCTGGAAACAGAACGGGAGCTTTCTCTACGGCTTGTCGACGCTGGGGTGGTTGATTC
>NZ_CAJTUJ010000216.1 GCF_910579375.1 uncultured Rikenella sp. | reverse complement strand
TATGTAGCTGCTCAGGCCCTGGCCAACGCTACGGACAAGAAAGAAGCAATCGTGGGCCAGATGTGGATCTACTGCTACAACCAGCCGATCAAGATGTGGGACTGGTGGCGTCTGACGGGTTATCCGAAGATCGTGAAGGTAACGACTCCGGCCGATGCGGCTCAGGTAAGCGGTCCGTATTGGGTTCAGCCGGTTCCGCGGACTTCGACGAATGTCCTCTCGTTCCCGCGTCGTGCTTCGCTGCCGCAGCCGAACGAGCTGAACAACGCGAATTACAACGCTACGCGCGATGCGTTGCTGGGGCCGGTATACGGGACGACCTATAACCAGACTACGGGCCGCATCTACTGGGACGTACAGGGTTTGTAGTTTCGGATTTCGGAACTATTTGACCGACCATTAAACACGGAGGGCTCCGGGGAATCGTTCCCCAGAGCCCTCTTCTTTTTTGCGGTCGTTGTCAGACGTTCTTTGCCGGGCAAACCTTTGCCGCAACAAAAACCGAGCCGACAAAAGAACGGCCCTATTTCACCCGTTCGAAGTATTCGACGAACTTGTCATGCGGCGCCGAAACGCAAATCCGCGCGAACTTCGACGCCTCCTCCTTCCTGCTTTTGGTGAAGAACGAGAGCGACACGCTGCCGATCCGATGCGCCAGCAACTCCTCCTCCGTCCGGTTCACGACGACGAAAATCCCGGTCGGCGTGCTCGCATGGTAGTACTCTTCGGCCAGCAATTCCCGTTGTTTCAGGTATTCGATATTGAGCGCGATGCCGCGCGAAGTGGCCGCCTTGAACGCATCGGCCGCCGCAATCCCCGTCGGCGTCGTCAGGAGCCGGAGAATCAGCTGTTGGGCGAACGCATTGACGCCGTTCGTGCAGTACATCAGCCGAACCTCCAGCTCGTCGTGCAACTCCCGATTGGTGGTATGGATAAATCCGAGCCGTTGTCCGCTGAGCCCCACCGACTTGCTGAAACTTTCCGTAATGATGACGTTTTCGAGCTCCAGCAGCCGCTGGTAGTAGTTGTCGTATTTGTCATAGAAGATCCGGCGATACGGGCTGTCGAAAAAGACCGTCACGCCTGCGTCGTTGAGCTTTTTGATCAGGGCGAACTGTTCGTCGTCGTCGTATTTTTCGCCCAGCGGATTCCCCGGGTCGCAGATCAACACCGCATTGCCCTTCAGCTCCGGAATCATCCCTGCCAGATCGCGCTGAGCCATGTATTCGGCATTGCCGATTCCGCGGACGGTCAGCATCTGGAAATAACAGCCCCAATAGTAGACCGGCAGGTAGAGTTTCCCCATCCCCACAGCCTGCACCACGAGATCCAGGGCGTTCATTCCGCCGGCCGTAATCAGGATGTTGTCTGCCGAGGACTTGCCGCCGAAATATTCGTCGTTGATGGCCTGTCGCAACGCCGGAAAACCGGGCCCCGGAGGATAGACCTGAATGTCGTTGGAGTTGAAGTCCATCTCTTTGACCACCTCGCTCAGGTCGATATTGACCACGGCATTCACCCCGCGATTGAGCGGAAGGTAAGTTTCGCCGGTTTCGGCCGTCAGTTTTTTGAGTTTTTCACCGATCTGTACGATTTTGGACAGAGCGGCACCGCTTTTTTTGATCTCCATGATATCGAGTCTATACTTTTAGGAGGAATGAGACTTAGGTTGATTGCAAGGTAGCGTTTTTTCGGCAACCGATCGCGCCCTGAAGCAGAGAAAGCAGACTGTTTGTTGAAAATTCAACTAAATAGTATAATTCGAGTTATTCTTCAACAAATTTTCCGAAAAGAAGAAAGAAAAATCCCCCGAGACCTCCCTGGCGATAAACGACAGGGAGGGTCACGGGGGAGGCCCGGTCCAGGGAAAGGCTACTAACACCAGAAGATGACCGGGAAAAGAGGGCTCCGGGAAATCGATCCCCGGAGCCCTCCGTGTTTAATGGTAGGTCAAATAGTGCCGCAACGAGGACTATTTGTCCCAGAAGATACGACCCGTGGTAGCACCGTAGGTCGAGCCATAGTTCGGTTGCGTCATCAACTCGTCACGCGCTGCGTTATAGTTGACATTATTGATCGGTTTCGGCTGAGGCAGTGCACCCCGACGCGGGAATTCCAGCGGATTACCAGCTGTACGGGTCGACGGCTTCATCCAATAAAGCCCCGTCGGACGATCGGCCGGCGTCTTCACTTCCACGATCTTCGGATAGCCCGTCAGACGCCACCAGTCCCACATCTTGATCGGCTGGTTGTAGCAGTAGATCCACATCTGGCCCACGATTGCTTCTTTCTTGTCCGTAGCGTTGGCCAGGGCCTGAGCAGCTACATA
>NZ_CAJTUJ010000215.1 GCF_910579375.1 uncultured Rikenella sp. | reverse complement strand
TTGGCTTCGCGTTGCCTTCGGCTTCCTCGTGCTACCTCGGCAAAGCCCGCAAGCGGTCTCTGCCCTCGGTACGCTACTCGGTTCCTCCTCGCCGCTCAGCAATTTGCAAACTACGTTTGCATTGCTCTCGCTGGCAGCGTCGGTTGTGAACAAAAGGAACCGAAAAACCGACGCAGCAACCGAGTGCCATCAAACTTGTTTGAATGGCCGAGGTGCCAGGAGGAAGGCGAAGCCAAACTTTAGACGGATGCTGACGCATCCTCAAAATGCCGACGGCCCTAACCAGTGCGGCAGCCTCGGCCCCCACCTCTTTCCCACGCGGGAGAACTTTGACTTACGCTGAAAAATAACCTGAATATGAAAGGAATATACGCTGTCTTGCTTTTAGTTGTCTCCAACTCCTTCATGACGCTCGCCTGGTACGGACAACTCCGATTCAAATTCTTCCAGGGGCTGCCTCTCTGGGGAATCATCTGCATCAGCTGGTGCATCGCGCTGGTCGAATACATGTTCATGATCCCGGCCAACCGGATCGGATTCCAGGGGATGGGAGGGCCGTTCAGCCTGCTGCAACTCCGTGTCATTCAGGAGGTCGTCAGTCTGGTCGTCTTCGCTCTCTTCACCACTCTCTTCTTCAAAAACGAGGCGCTCAGGCTGAACCACCTGTTCGGTGCGATGTTTTTGGTGCTGGCCGTCTATTTTATGTTCAAGAAGTGAGGCGGCGCGGAGGGAAAAGTTTATATTTGCAGTCGGACTTATCTCAAAACAGAGCATACTTATGACGAGAAAACAGATACTTGCGCTGACTGTCGCAGCCGGATTGCTGGTCGGTTGCTCGGGCAGCGGGGTGACGATCCGAGGCGAAATCGCCGAAGGCGGAAAGGACAGGACGATCGTCGTCGAACGGATCGTTCCGGCTGGGGCACGGTTCGTCGATTCGGTGCGGACGGATCGGCACGGAAAATTCAACCTCTTTCTGGAACAGACGTCGAGCACGCCGGAGTTCTACTCGTTGCGGATTGCGGGCGGAGGCAGCATTCCGTTGCTGACGGAGGCGGCCGAAAAAGTCGTCCTGCGGATCGCGGATAGTACGGGGGCGGTGTACGAGGTGTCGGGATCGGAGGGGTCGGCGCTCGTGCAGGAAGCCAACGGCATTTTGCAGGAGGCGGATCCGATCGCGCGCAAACAGGCAGCGGCGATATTCATTTCGCAACATACGGGCTCGCTGGCGGCGATCGTGCCGCTTTACCAAATTGCGACGGACGGGTCGTTCCTCTTCACGGACGATGCGACGGACGTGGTCTACTTCCGGATGGTGAGCGACTCGCTGAATGCCCGGTATCCGGGGTCGCCGTATGCGCAGGCGCTGGCGGCGGATGTGCAGAGTTTCGACAATGTGGCGACGGCGGGACGGATGGTCGAAGAGAATCGGGACAACGTGGTCTCGTTTCCGGACTTGGACATGCCGGATGTCTTGGGAAAGAGACGGAAGTTGTCGGAGTTGACGGGAAAGGTGATTTTGCTTTCGTTCACGGCGTCGAACCTGCCGGAATTGAAAATTCTAAATCGGGAGCTGACGGAGGTCTACGAAAAATATGCGGCGCAGGGGTTCGAGGTCTATCAGGTGTCGCTGGACGCGAACAAGGCGCAATGGATCGGGAGTGTGGCGGAACAACGGTTGCCGTGGATTTCGGTATGCGACTTGCGGGGAGGGGACTCGCCGGCGGTGAAGCTTTATAATGTCCAAAAAATCCCGGCGAATTTCCTGATCGACCGCGAGGGAAACATCGTCCGGCGCAATGTGGCTTCGACGGGGATCGAGGGGGCGGTCAAGGAGTTGTTATAATCGAATTTCCGACTCTTTTTTGCATGCTCGGCCGGGAGGAATCCATAGGATTTCTCCCGGCTTCGTTTTTCGATCTCTCTCTGCCCCGGGCTACCGCTCGGCAGCTTCGGGCGCGCTGTGCGACGTCGGCCGCCACGGGTACGGCTGGGCGTGTACACCGGTGACGGGCGACATCACGGTGCGGTATTTGGCTTTGGAACCGGGGATGTTCAATCCCAGTTATGTGGGTAACCGTGGCCACGGTCTTCAGTTGCGTTGCCTCTCGGAATAAACGGAGACGCGCGACACTCGAAAGATGGCCGGGGTACTTTCATCGGAGTTTTATGTGGGCCGAAGCCTGCGGGGGTTGGGGTAGAGGCTGGCAGTAAAAGACGCTGTGCGTCCCTCCGCGGCGGGAGGCTTCGGCCCGCGCGACCCTTTAGGGTCGCAAGAACTCCGCCCAAACCTGTGGGGCTCTTCTTCGGCGCACTATTCGCTCTCAGCCT
>NZ_CAJTUJ010000214.1 GCF_910579375.1 uncultured Rikenella sp. | reverse complement strand
TGCGCGATTCATTCTCTTTCGGCTAACCGCCGAAATAGTTGAATCGCTTCTTTAGGCGGGGCGCGCGTCTTTGGCTACAGGAGGGTACTGCCCTTACGCCGGGCAGGCGCACCCTTCGGGTGATTTATTGGCCGCCTCTACCCCCGTTCTCTGTCCGCGCGCCTTGGGAAATCTTGTCAAAACGTGCAAGCACATTTTGGCGATTTCCCTCTTAAGGCGAGGCGCGCGATTGGTTTGAGGGTACTGTTCTCTTTGTGAACAAAGAGAACCAGAAAAACTTTAGACGGATGCTGACGCATCCTCAAAGCTGCTTCGGCCCTGTTCTTCATCCGCGCGCGCAGAAAAATATGAATCAATGACTTTAAACTCAAATAAATGACGACAATTTCCGATATGATTCGACTGATAGAGGCGTTTGCCCCGGCGGCCTGGCAGGAGGAGTGGGACAATGCCGGGTGGCAGGTGGCGCCGACCGATCCCGGGACAACACCCTGTTCGGGGGTGCTGGTGGCGCTCGATATGACGGAAGAGGCGCTGCAAGAGGCTGTAGAGGCGGGGTGTAATCTGGTCGTTTGTCACCATCCGCTCTTTTTCAGAGGAGTGAAACGGCTCGTCGGGGCGACGCTTCAGCAGCGGATTGCGGCAGAGGCGATCCGGCACGGGGTGGCGATCTATGCGGCCCACACCAACCTGGACGTCGCGCCCGGAGGTGTGAGCGCTCGGCTCGCCGAGAAGTTGGGGCTGAGGGAGGTCAGGGTGCTCGCGCCGCGTGAAAACCGGCTCATGAAACTCGTCTTTTATACCCCGTCGGCCTATGCCGAACCGGTGAGAACGGCGGTCTGGGAGGCGGGGGCAGGCTGCATCGGGCGGTACGGGGCGTGCAGTTTCAACTGCGAGGGGACGGGGACATTTCGGGCGGCGGCACCGGAGTGTCGACCGTTCGTGGGGAGCGTCGGCGAGCTCCATGCCGAACGGGAGATCAGAACGGAGGTCGTCGTGCCGAAAGAGCGGATATCGGCGGCCATCAGAGCTTTGCGAGAGGTGCATCCGTACGAGGAGCCGGCCTATGACCTGATTCCGCTCGCGTTGCCGGATCCCAGGGTCGGGCTGGGGTGTGTGGGCGAATTGCCGGAGGAGGTGCCGGTGGCGGAGTTTCTGGGACGAGTGGCGCGGGCGATCGGGGCGAGCTGCTTGAAACACAGTCCGATAGCGTCCGAGACGGTGCGCCGGGTGGCGGTGTGCGGAGGGAGCGGGGCGGAGTTCATTCCGGAGGCGATGGCGAGGGGGGCGCAGGTCTACCTCACGGCGGATCTGAAATACCATGATTTTCAGCGCGCAGAGGGGAGGATCATGCTGGTGGACGGGGGGCATTTCGAAACGGAACGGCAGGCGGTCGATCTTTTTTGTGAACTCATATCGAAAAAATTCCCTAATTTTGCAGTTCGGCGAGCGGGGGAGACCGGGGCGGTCGGATATTTCTTCGACGGAAGATAGGTCGCGATCACGAGAGATGCGAAATATAATCAGATAGTTACCATACACGCACCCACATGGCTACCAAAACCAAAAACGTTGCCGAAGAGTTGTCTACCGAGGAGAAAATCGGTGTCCTCTATGCGCTTCAGCAGATCGATTCCAAAACCGACAGCATCAACCACATCAAGGGGGAGTTGCCTTTCGAGGTGCAGGACCTGGAGGATGTGATCGGGGGGCTCGAAACGCGCATCGGAACTTACGGAGAACAGGCCGATGAGTTGAGCCGGGAGGTCAAGGCGAAAAAAGAGGAGATCGAACAGGCGAAGGCGCTCATCAAAAAATACGAGGCTCAGCAGGACGATGTGCGGAATAACCGGGAGTTCGACTCGCTCTCCAAGGAGATCGAGTACCAGAAACTCGAAATCGAATTGGCCGAAAAACGCATCAAGGAGTTCAATGCCGAGATCAAAAACAAGAAAAAACTGATTGAGGATACGAAGGCGTTGCTGGAGGATCGGAAGATCGACCTCGACGCGAAGCAGGCCGAGCTGGCGGGGATCGAGGAGGAGACGGCCAAGGAGCTGGAGGAGCTCGGAAAACAGGCTGCCGAGGCGAGGGGGAAGATCGACGAGCGGTTGTTGTCGGCTTATGACCGGATTCGGAAGAATGTCCGGAACGGTTTGGCGGTGGTGACGGTCAAGCGGGATGCGTGCGGGGGGTGTTTCAACCGGATTCCGCCGCAGAGGCAGTTGGATATCCGGATGAGCAAAAAGATCATCGTCTGCGAATATTGCGGCCGGATTCTGGTCTCGGATTTGCTGGACGGGGAGGCGGAATAGCAGGAAAATCGGACGATATGGCGC
>NZ_CAJTUJ010000213.1 GCF_910579375.1 uncultured Rikenella sp. | reverse complement strand
TGAACAAAAAGAACCAAAAAAACTTTAGACGGATGCTTGCGCATCCTCAAGCCGCCTAAAACTGCGCGCGGGCCCCACGTCCCGTGAACGGGAAATGCGTAAGCATTTCCACTGGCCGCCTCGGCCCAACCCGATGTCCGCGCTCTACTTGTTCATCGTGGCTAAAAACTCCTCGTTCGAGACCGTCCCCTCCATCTGCTTCTTGACCAGTTCCATCGCCTCCACCGAGTTCATATCCGTCAGGTGGCGACGCAAGATCCAGATCTTCTGGAGCGTGTCCCGGTCGAGCAGCAGGTCGTCCCGCCGCGTAGACGAAGCCGTAATGTCCACCGCCGGATAGATTCGCTTGTTCGAGAGCTTCCGGTCGAGTTGCAGCTCCATGTTCCCCGTCCCCTTGAACTCCTCGAAAATCACCTCGTCCATCTTGGAACCCGTGTCGATCAGCGCCGTCGCGATAATCGTCAGCGAACCCCGTTCCTCCGTGTTTCTGGCCGCCCCGAAGAACCGTTTCGGTTTGTGGAGCGCATTGGCGTCCACCCCTCCCGACAGCACCTTGCCCGACGCCGGTTGCACCGTATTGTAAGCCCGTGCCAGCCGCGTGATCGAGTCGAGGAAGATCACTACATCGTGTCCGCACTCGACCATCCGTTTCGCCTTTTCGAGCACCATCTCCGCCACCTTGACATGCCGCGACGCCTGTTCGTCGAACGTCGACGCGATCACCTCCGCCTTGACGCTCCGGGCCATATCCGTCACCTCCTCCGGCCGTTCGTCGATCAGCAGCATGATCATGTACGCCTCCGGATGATTGTCCGCAATGGCGTTCGCAATCGCCTTGAGCAGCATGGTTTTACCCGTTTTCGGCTGTGCCACGATCAGTGCCCGCTGCCCCTTCCCGATCGGCGCGAAGAGGTCGACGATTCGGGTGGACAGATTGTTGTGCCCCTTGTCCGTGATGTCGAATTTGGTCTCCGGAAAGAGCGGCGTGAGGTATTCGAACTGAATCCGGTCGCGCACCATCTCCGGTGCCAAGCCGTTGACCTCGATCACCTTGACCAGCGGGAAGTATTTTTCGCCCTCTCTCGGCGGTTTGATGATGCCCTTGACCGTATCCCCCTGTTTCAGACCGTAGCTTTTGATCTGTGCCGGCGAGACGTAGACGTCGTCCGGCGAGTTGAGGTAGTTGTAGTCGGCCGACCGCAGGAATCCGTATCCGTCCGGCATCACCTCCAGCGCCCCTTCGCAGTCGATGATGCCCAGAAAATCGTTCTGGTGGTCGATCTTGCGCGGCTGTTCGTTGCCCGCCGACTGAACTCCCTGCCCGTCGCCCGCCGTGTTCGGGGTGTTGCCGTACCGCCCCCGGTTGTTCTCCCGGTTGTTGTAATTGTTGTTATAGTTGTTTCCGTACCGCGGCGCATAGCCTCCCCCCTGCGGCAACTGTCCCTGTCCTCCGTGTTCCTGTGCGGTTTTTTCCGGGCTGGCGCTGTAACTGCTTCTGATGTTTCCTCCGCGTGCGCCGGCTTCCGGTCTGGCCGTCCGGTAGGTCTCCTGCTGTCCGCCGGTCTGCGTCCCCCAATGCGCCTGATTAGCAGTCGTTTCTGTCGCCTCTCCCTCTTGTGTCGTCATCCGCCTGCGCCGTCTCCGCTCCTGCCCCTCGTCGGTCGCAGCGGGGGCGGTTTTCTGGTTTTCGGCAGCCGCGCGAGGCGTTGTCTTCTCCGTCTCGTCGTAAGTCTCGCCCAACAGCCGGGCGATCAGCTCCTCTTTTTTGACATATTTTTTGCCGGTGACCACCCCTGCGGCCTCGGCCATCGAACGCAGCTGCCCGAGCGGCAGCCGTTTCAGCGTTTCTTTATCTGACATACGTGATATAAATTGCGGTTGTTCGCACCTTAGTCGTTCCGCGCGATGCGATTCGCCACATCGGCAGTACCGTTCCGTGCTCTCCGCTGTTCGGTCGGCAGAGGTGTGCGGTCGGGTCTCGCAGTACGCCCCGAGAGGCGTGGAATATTAAGGTGTGTGAAAGAGGAATGTTTTCGATGTGAAAGTCTCGCTTCTGCGAACCGCGCTTCGACAGGGTGAGTGCTTCGGCGAGCGAGTCGGGTTGAAAACAGCACCCAAAGATAGATAAATTTTCTTACGGTGCAATGTGTGTGGTGAATTGTCGGGCGGTCAGTTGGGTTTTTGCTTGCTCGGGCCATGAGGATGGGCCGAGGCTGTCGTTAGTTGTTGGGGTAGAGGCTGCCAGTTGAAATGCGTAAGCATTTCCCGTCCACGGGACGTGGGGCCCGGCCGGCCCGAGGCCAGTTTTAGGCGGGTCAAAGCTCGACCGCGCGCCGTCGCCTTAAAAGGGAAATCGTCAAAATGTGCTGGCACGTT
>NZ_CAJTUJ010000212.1 GCF_910579375.1 uncultured Rikenella sp. | reverse complement strand
GGTCGCAAAAGCATTGCCTCATCACGGAAAGTTCGCCGCCAGCGGGGAGTGCAACGAGCCCCGACGAGTTGCAGTCCGCCGCGCGGGGTGGCGGCGAACTGCGCGGCTCAAAGAGCCGCAGAAGCATTGCCCAAGGCCCGGCCAATGGAACAGCATAAAGCACCGCCTCGTGTCCCTACGGGATGCTCTGGCCGGGGCTAACCGCATATTCCACCCGCGCGACTCACCAAGACGAACTGCTTACGAAACGAAAAACACACTGAGACTTTCCGAAAAATGGGAAAAATCGTCGCTTTAGCCAACCAAAAAGGAGGGGTCGGGAAAACCACCTCGTCGATCAACCTCGCCGCGTCGCTCGCGGTACTCGAAAAACGGGTGCTGCTCGTCGATGCGGATCCGCAGGCAAACTCAACTTCCGGACTCGGATTCGAAACGACCGGAACAGTCAACATCTACACGGCGCTCGCCGGAGAAAACGACCTGAAACAGGCGATGCTCGGCTCGGACGAGTTGCCGGGGCTCACCCTCGTGCCGTCGAACATCAACCTCGTCGGGGCGGAAACCGAACTGGCGCAGACAGAAGGGGGGCAGTTCCGACTCAAATCGCTGCTGGAGGAGGTCAAAAACGACTACGACTTCGTAATCATCGACTGCTCGCCGTCGCTCGGGATGCTGACGCTCAACGCGCTGATCGCGGCCGACAGTGTCATTATCCCGGTACAGTGCGAGTATTTCGCCCTCGAGGGGATCGGCAAGCTGCTCAATACCATCAAGATGGTCAAGGCGGGACTCAATCCGGCGCTGGAGATCGAGGGCTTCCTGCTGACGATGTACGACTCGCGGCTGAGGCTGGCCAACCAGGTGGTGGGCGAGGTGCGGAACCACTTCGGACACCTGGTGTTCGACACGATCATCCAGCGAAACACGCGGCTCAGCGAGTCGCCCAGTTACGGGAAACCGGTCATCACCTACGACGCGGCGAGCAGCGGAAGCGCCAACTACCTGAACCTCGCCCGCGAGTTCCTGCGCCGAAACGGCGGGGCCGATTAACGCGCACACCATTTCATTCCGATCACACCTTTACTATATATAGTAGATGAAACCCAAAACCACAGGGCTCGGCAAAGGGCTCGGCGCCATCTTCGAAATCGAAGACCTCAATATACCGAAACAGACGGCGGCCTCAAGGCGCGACAACACGGTCGCGGACTTGCAGATCGACCGGATCATTCCCAACCCGGGGCAGCCGCGGACGGTGTTCGACGAAACGGCTCTCGAAGAGCTGGCGCAGTCGATCGCGCGGCTGGGGGTCATTCAGCCGATCACGGTCAAGCGGATCGAACCGGCGGACGATAACAAGGGGGGAACGGCGGCCGAGTACATGATTATCAGCGGCGAACGGCGGTTCCGCGCGTCGCAGATGGCGGGACTGGAGACGATTCCGGCGTATGTCAGAGAGGCGAACGATCAGACGCTGCTGGAGATGGCGCTGGTCGAAAATATCCAGCGCGAAGACCTGGGGGCGATCGAGGTGGCGTTGTCGCTGCAACGGCTGATCGACGAGTGCGCGCTGACGCAGGAGATTCTGGCGGAACGGGTCGGCAAAAAACGGTCGACGATCGCCAACTACATCCGGCTGCTCAAGCTACCGGCGCAGGTGCAGAGCGCGCTGAACAACGATATGATCAGCATGGGGCATGCGCGGGCGCTGCTGGCGCTGGGTTCGGAACAGCAACAGCTGGCGCTGCTGGCTCGGATCGTCAAGGGGCACCTCTCGGTGCGGCAGACGGAACAGGCGGTGCAGGGGGCACTCCAGCCTGCGGAAAAACGGACCAAGGGCGCTCAGGCGGGGGCGGAATATCCGGCGTGCTATGCGCGGCTGGTGGAGGGGCTCGAACCGCTGCTGGGGAGCCGCATTGCGGTCAAACGAAAAACAACGGCGGCTAAAAACGGGGAGACGATGTTTTCGGGTCGGATCACGATCGATTTCGACTCGGACGAACAGGTCGAACAGATCGTCGCCCGGCTCGAAAAACTGGGGCTCAGGGAGGGGGACGCGAAGAGGGGGTGAGGCTGGCAGTGGAAATGCGTCAGCATTTCCCGTCCATCCGGTGCGTCCGTTGGGCATTTTGTTAGGGTTGCCTTTGCCTTATTGGCCAGCGCGCGGACAAAGAACAGGGCGAAGATTTGGGCTGAGGCTGCCATTTGCCCACCGCGGGCACGCGGGGCCTGCCTGGCCCGAAGGCAGTTCCCTCCTGTAGCCAGAGCCGCGCGCGATCGCTGGAGTAGGAAATCATTCAAAGCGTAAGGCGCTTTGAATAAGATTTCCGCCAGCGCGCGGAACAGAGAACTGGGCTGAGGCTGCCGTAGCGAAACGTAAGTTTCGCCCGTCCACGGGACGT
>NZ_CAJTUJ010000211.1 GCF_910579375.1 uncultured Rikenella sp. | reverse complement strand
TGCGACCTTTTAGGGTCGCGCGGGCCGGACGCCTCCCCCTCAGGAGGCCCGCAACCCGCCGCTCACGCGTCGAGAGTTGCCGTTCCTCCCAGGCGTCCGACCCACTTGTTCATATGAAAATGCCGCCCCCGTTTATTCCGAGAGGCAACGCAACTGAAGACCGTAGGCGCGACTGTCCGCGTAGCTGGGATGGAGGTGCTGCGCGTTGAAGTACAAGAACACGCCGCTGGTGCCGCTGATGGCAGACGACCAGCTGAACCCGTTGTGGCCGACGTAGCTCAGCCCGCCATTCGCCCTCTCGCGGTAGCCCGGGGCGGGGAGGGACGACACCGAACTTCCACCGAAAACAACTACAGAACACCCGCTGACGAATCCCTCATAAAAAAGAAACCGAAACAGATGAAAACCAACCGGATATACCTTCTTCTCATCAGCCTCGTCGGCCTCGGCAGCTGCAAAGAAACCACCCCGCCCGAGCCGCCCCCCCTGCCCGCAGCCCAGCGCACCGTCATCGAATACGTCATCGCCACCGACCAGAGCTACCCAGCCGCCCAACGCTACATCAACGAACTCGAAGCCGCGTTCGATCCGGCCGCGAACGAACGGCACATCGTCTACCTCTACCCGCCGGCCAAAGGGAGCATCTACGCCCCCGCCGACCCGCAGTACGACGAACGGCCGAGACTCCTGCTCATCGCCCGCGACCAAGACCCCGAACAGTTCGGGAGCACCCTCCTGAAAGCCTACAGCCGCAGTCAGGCACCGGGCGACCCGGAAGTCCTCCAGGCCGTGCAGGCAGACGCCCTGCGGCTCGCCCCGGGCGACTATTACACCATCGCCACCTGGCACAACCCCGACGTGCCCCCCGCCGGACGCACCGTCATCGAATACATGGTCGCCGACAACAACCTCTACCCCTACGCCGTGCAGAACATCAACGACATGGAAGCCGCCTGGGCCGCACTCCCCGACAACGAAAAAGAGGGCCGGATGGTCGTTTATCTGCATCCGGTGGCCGCCGCAAGCCGGTGGGCACCGACCACAGCCGACTACGACGACACCCCGCGGCTGCTGCTCATCTCCGGCGACCGCAACGACCCGAACCGACCCTTCGCCAGCCGCGTGCTGAAGACCTACAGCCGGGAACAAAACCCGACCGACCCGGAAGTGATGGCCCGCGTGGTGACCGACGCCATGGCGCTCGCACCGGGGGCGAGCTACGGACTCGCCTTTTGGTCGCACGGCGCCGGGTGGCTGCCCGCAGAGAGCTATCAACCGCTTCGGTCGGTCATTCCCTCCTGGGACGACGCCGGGTGGAGCGGGTCGAAACTCGCCGGGATCGGCGAACAGAAGCCCACGTCGATGAGCGGAACGAATACAGACAATCAGGGGATTACGAGCTACTCGTTCGGCATAAGCAGCAGCTTCGACAACAGCGAGATGGAGATCGACGCGATGAGCCGGGCCTTGTCCGGATTCGGGAAGTTCGACTTCATCCTCTTCGACGCCTGCCACATGGCCTGCATCGAGCTGGCGTGGGAGTTCCGCGACCGAACCGACTACCTGATCGCCTCGGCGGCCGAGGTTTTGGGAGCCGGATTCCCCTATCGGGAGGTGCTGAAACCGATGCTTTCGCCCGGCGCGGCGGATGTCGAGGGGATAGCGCGCACCTACTTCGACTACTACAACGAACAATCGGGAGCCTATCGGACGGCTACCGTTTCGGTTGTCAAAACCAGCGGGTTACCCACTTTGGCGGAGGCGGTGAAGCGGCTGAGCGACACCGGGTTGCCGGAGGGAGCAGCGGGTCTCTCGCCGGCGGCGCAGCAGTTCGGACGCACCTACACCTCGTTCAACGGAACGTTCTACGACCTGGGCGACCTGGTTCACCGGACGTGGAGCGGGGGCGCCTACACGGAAGCGGTGGGGGCGTTCGACCGGGCGCTGGCGGCGGCGGTGCCGTATACAGCGACGACGCCGTGGATTCTCGAAGGACAGTCGGGGGCGATTCGGGTGCTGACCCATTGCGGCCTGTCGTCCTACCTGCCGCGAGCCTCGACGCCGGTCTCTCTGGAGGCCTATCGCACGCGGTTCGGCTGGAGCGAAGCTTCGGGAATGGGCGCGCTGGCGCGGTAGGCGGGGACGATTTAGGGACGAAGCGGCCAGCTTTCGAGTACCGAGCGGCACCGCCCCGGGCTACCGCGGATACCCTTCAGGCACGTTATGGGGTGGCTATTATGCCGGATATAACTGGTCATCAGCCACAAACGAAATCGACGGCCTATTTTTATCTTTTGACATGCACGGCCTCACCCCGGACAATGCAGCGAGTCGCGGCTACGGTTTTCAGTTGCGTTGCCTCTCGGAATAAACGGGGGTGCCGCTCGCGGGGGGCAAAGGGCCGGGTCTACCCTAAAAATAAGGGCAGCCTCTACCCTAACCAACTGATCGGATCTATCCTAAATAACCGGCGGCCTCTACCCTTTCTTGGTCTGACTTTACGCGCACGGAAAACGC
>NZ_CAJTUJ010000210.1 GCF_910579375.1 uncultured Rikenella sp. | reverse complement strand
GAGATGAAATCCCAGCGGGCGACGGGAATGCGGCGGAGCGTAAGCGGAGCCGCAGTGAGGCGGACACGGGGCGGAGAATTGGGGCGAGTTTGGGGTCGAGCTCTTGCGGCTCTTTGAGCCGCGCAGTTCGCCGCCACCCCACGCGGCGGACTGCACTCGTCGGGGCTCGTTGCACTCCCCGCTGGCGGCGAATTGCTATAGGCTAAGAGCGAATAGCACGATTCCGCGAGGAATCGCCGTCCTCGGCGCGCAGCGAACGCCGAAGGCGGGCGCCAGGGGGCACGCCCGAGGACGAACCCAACAGAAAAAAGCCGAGCTCCTGCGACCCAACGGGTCGCGCGGGCCGGACGTCTGCCCACGGGCGGCCCGCAACCGCCGCTTGCGCGTCGAGAGTTGCTGTACCTCCCGGGCGTCCGGCCCGCTAAGTCAAATTAAAAAAGTAGGGTAGAGGCAACTCTTAGTTTTTAGGGTAGACCCGGCCCCTTGTCACCGGCCACTCCTTCCCCGTTTATTCTGAGAGGCAACGCAACTGAAGACCGTGAACACGATATGACATGCTGTTGGGATATAACCCCCGCGAATCGCTATTTAAGTTTTGGCCGTAGATTCCGTTCGTAACAGAAGCCCAACAAAACGCATAATTGCCCACTCCCCATACGGTTCCCGTGTCGTACCCGCGGGCGCCCGGGGCGGTGCCGCTCGGCACTCGAACCGGGCCGCCTCTACCCCGAATTTTACCCGAGAGCGTCTTCCTATTTATTCCGAGAGGCAACGCAACTGAAAACCGTAGCCGTGGTAGTTCGCCGCTTTGGCATTGAGCCACCCTACGCTGAAGTCCATGCACATGCCATTGGTGCTGTTGAACGTCGAAGACCAACTGTATCCCTGATTGCCGATGCTGTTCAGCGCTCCCGAAAGACGACTGCGGTAGCCCGGGGCGGATTGAGGTGAGAATACAAAAAGGAGGATATGAACAGGGGGTATGAAAACGGGGTTGGAGCAGAACTCTGCTTCAACCCCGTTTTGTATACAGAGTTTCGAAAGCCTATCGCCCTTCGCCCACGTAGCCCTGCTGGTCGATGTACCACGATGTGCCGTCTAACCCCGGCGCCACGATGCGGTAGCTGTCGCCCGCCACATACACCGTCGGTCTGAAAGCGAGTCCTTCGATCTCGATGTCCGATGCTTTCAACTCTTTCGGCGTAGAGGCCCACCGCCCCGTCGAGCTGCGGAACTCCCGCTGCCGGAAGTAGAGCTGCCGGAGAGCCCATTTGACCTCTTCGTTCCGGTTCCAGACGAACGGCGTTTCGCCCTTGCCGGCCGTCACGGTCGAAAATTGCAGAAAACCCCAGTATTCCGGTTCGTGGATGCTGATTTTGCCGCTCGGAGCCCAAACCCAATTGTCTTCCGGCAGGTTCGGCCGTTTGACGTATGCTCCGTCCACCACATCCAACAGCCATTGCACGCGCGAAAAGTTCAGCCGCCACTGTTCGCCGGCTTCGATCTCGCGTTTCCCGTATCGAACCTCCAGCAGCGTATGGATCGGAATCGCCATCTCGAATGTCCATTTTTCATCCGTGTCCGACGGATCGTTCAGCGTGCCGTAGAGCTTCACCGCCGACCGCATTCCGTTCATGTTCCACGCGTTGAGCGGTGCCCCGCCGTCCCGGTAAGGCCGCGTCAGCATCAGATCCCACTCGGTGCCCAATGCATTGACCTCGAATTCCATATAGTGGTGGGTGCTGCCCGCCACATCGAGGAAGACTTCGAAGTCGTTGTCCTGGAAAATCACCGATTCGCGCTCCGTAAGGGTCGCCCACAGATTCGGCTCGATCATTTCGGCGGCGATGTACAGATATCGGTCGTCCCACATCAGTTTGGCCCGGCACCGATGGCGCGGCGTCACCGGCCGGCGGGTGCCTTCGATGTCTACGAAGTCGGACGTCCACGGTACATCGGCCCACTCCGGGGTGTCGATATTGCCGTCGATGGTCACCTCCTGGGGCGCCCGGTAGCAGACGTAGCGGGGCGGGTCGAACGGATAAGGGGTGCCGAATTCCATTGTAGTTTGTCGGGCCTGCACGGAGGCGGAAGCAGCCAACAGACCGGCTGTCCAAAAAAGGAGGGTCGATTTTTTCACGTAAAAAGTTGGGTTAAGTGTTTGAAAAATATTTTTTGAGTTTACGGTTTAGGGCAGTTGTCAGGGCTCTGTCGCCCAGCGGCTTTGCCGTTCGGGAGGATGGGCGACAGGTCGAACTAGAGAGCTTTAGGTCATGGGTAGGGCCGAGCTCCTGCGACCCTTTAGGGTCGCGCGGGCCGGAGCCATCCCCCGGCGTAGGGCCGCCACTTCGCGATGCTCGTTTGGCCTACACTGGCTCCGGCCGCGAGTTGTTGGGGGTGAGGCTGCCGGTTGTTTAAGCTGAGGCTGCCATCTTTCGGGTGCCGAGCGTCCCCGTTTATTCCGAGAGGCAACGCAACTGAAGACCGTTGGCACGGGGTGTCGCGTCATTGGTCTTGAACTCCTTCTGGCCAAAGTGTAAATACATTCCCTTGGTCTCGCTGGTCGATGAAG
>NZ_CAJTUJ010000209.1 GCF_910579375.1 uncultured Rikenella sp. | reverse complement strand
CTGAACTGTTGGCCGGGCTCTTGCGGTTCACAGAACCGCGCAGTTCGCCGCCACCCCACGCGGCGGACTGCAACTCGACGGAGCTCGTTGCACTCTCCGCTGGCGGCAAATTGCTATAGAGCTGAAAGCGAATAGTGCGCCGAGGACGAACTAGACTATGCTTTTGCGACTCGTAGAGTCGCGCGGGCCGAAGCCTTCCGCAGCGGAGGCCCGCAACTGACGTTGCCGTGGGCCCCGCAGGCTTCGACCGCTTAAATCGAATGCGAGTAGCGCGGTTCATAAAACCGCCGGGCTTGCGCGCTGGGCCTTCGGCCCACCCCAGGAGCGCGCAGCCCGAACCCGACAGAATTGGGGCGGTGGACGAGGTACTGCTCTTGCGCCCCAACGAGTCGCGCAGGCTTCAACCCGCTAAGGCAATTGCATTTTTCTCGTATGCTCGATTGCGTCCCCGCCGGCGGCGAACTTTGGTTGCATTATAGCCGAAGACGCAGAGGCCTGCAGTCAATTAAATCTAACTCCGATCAAGCAGTAACGAACTGTCCCCAAAAGAAGACTAAAGAACAGTCAATCAGCCGCCACTAACTGCCGGTAGCGGCGGCAAAAAAGCCGGTAGTACAAACACCCCAGCACCGCTAGACCAACCGTAAAAGCCACCCACATGCCCGCAGCGCCCATCTCCCACACAAAGCTGCACAAATACCCGACCGGAGCCGAAATACAGACATAAGTAAAGATCGCGTAATACATCGGCCGTTTCACCTCCGTCAGCCCGCGCAACGCACCCAGCACCACCCCCTGGAAACCGTCGATCACCATAAAGACGCACCCGAAGCGGAGCAAATGGGCCGCAACCTCGATCACCGCCGTCTCGGCAGTGAACCAGCCGGCGATCTGCCGTCCGAACAAGAAGACCAGCAGCGACGCACATACCGTAAAGATCGTAATCAGATGCAGCGAAGCGTTCATCGCCCGTCGCATCAAAGGATAGAGCCTCAAGCCGTAATCCTGGCTCACCCGAATCGTCGTAGCGGCCGACAGCCCCGTGACAACCATAAAGCTCAGCGACGGCAGATTGACCGCAATCTGGTGGGCAGCCTGCGGCACCGCCCCGAACAGACCGATCACCACAGCCATCAGACTCAAAGCGGTCATTTCAATAAAAAGTTGCAGTGCGATCGGCACACCCACGTTCAACAACCGACGCAGCCGGAACGACGTGATCCGCACGCGCCGGAAAAGTCTTATATAGTCGCGATAATCGGCACGGCCGAACATCAGCCAGGCAAACAAAATCACCATCACGACCCGGGCAATGAAGGTCGAAGCTCCGGCTCCGACAGCTCCCATCTCAGGAAAAATCCACCAGCCATAGATCAACGCTCCGTTCAGCGCAATATTCAGGACGTTTCCGACAATCGCAATCACCATCGTGTGCGACGTATTCCCGATTCCTTCGAGAAACTGTTTACAGCTGGCGAACAGCACCATAGGCAGAGCTGAAGCCAGCTGATACCACATGTATCCGCGAGCGATGGGCACGATAGCCGGGTCTTGCCCCATCCGTCCCATCAGAGGCAGGATCAGCCCGAGCAAAAGCATCAACAAGAGACCGGTTGCCATCCCCAGCAGCACGGAATTTTTGAACAACGCCGCACTGCGCATCCGGTCGCCGCGCGCATAGCTTTTCCCCACCAGAGGGGTGAGTCCCATCGCAATACCGGTTCCTAAAAACAGAACGGGCCACGAAAGGGCATAGGCAAACGAAATACCGGCCAATGGCACTGCCTCGCCCAGATGCCCGACCATTACGGTGTCGGCGATCTGGACGGAATACTGTCCTACCTGAGACACAATTACAGGAACCGACAACCGCAAATTTGAGCGATAATAACTTCCGTAACCTTTAAACATCATTCTTTTTCTGTTTTTGTTCTATTTCGCTTCTACGCGACATACGGCATAACTGCCCCGCCCCGGGCTACCGCAGTTCGGGCTCGGGCGCACCAGTGAGCGTCGGCCACTACGGGTTCAGCTGGTCTTCCGCCACGAGCGGCATCTACGGTCTGGACTTGAATTTCTATTCGCAAAGTCTCTCCACCAGCTACTCGGACAGCCGCGCCCACGGTTTTCAGTTGCGTTGCCTCTCGGAATAAACGCCGCGGGACCGCGGGGGCAAGGGGCCGGAGCTACCCTAATTAGGTGCCTCTACACTATCTAGCTTGACGTTGGCGGGCCGGGCCCCGGGAGGTATGTCATGGGGTAGAGGCGGCCAGTAAAAGACGCTGTGCGTCCCGCCGCGGCGGAAGGCTTCGGCCCGCGCGACCTGTTGGGTCGCAAGAGTTCAGCCCAACTCACCACCCAAATTTCTTGGATTCGGCCTGTCGCCCACTCCACCGAGCGGCTTCGCCGCTGGGCGCAAGGCCGGCGGTTCGAAGAACTGCAAAAGCAACTCACCATTCAACCGCCCCAATTCTGCGAGGTTCGTCCTCGGCACGCTCCTCCCGCGCCGCTAATGCGTCGCTCTCGCCGAGTAGCCTATAGCAATTCGCCGCCAGCGGTGAATGCAACGAGCTCCGTCGAGTTGCAGTCCGCCGCGTGGAGTGGCGGCG
>NZ_CAJTUJ010000208.1 GCF_910579375.1 uncultured Rikenella sp. | reverse complement strand
GCTTTTTTAGGCGTGGCGCGCGGCTTTGGCTACAGGAGGGTACTGCGCTCGGGCCGCGCGGGCCCCACGTCCCGTGGACGGGCGAAACTTACGTTTCGCTGCGGCAGCCTCTACCCCCGTTCTCTGTCCGCGCGCTGGCGGAAATCTTATTCAAACGCATGACACGCGTTTGAATGATTTCCTATCTCCAGCTGTCGCGAGAACGTTCATTTGCACCGTCGCCACAAACACGATCCACACAAAACAGACAACCGGATTACCGATTTCCGAAAACCCGGCGGGCCAGCTCGTCCACCCGGCTCACATAACCGATTTCAATCCCTTTCGGCACATGGCTCAGTGCCTTGCGCGCATACCCCGAAACCACGATGGTGCGGAATCCCAGCCGCGCCGCCTCAGTCACCCGCTGTTCCGTCCGCGAAGCAGGTCGCACCTCGCCCGACAACCCCACCTCACCCGCAAAACAGATATCCGTATCCAACGCAATATCCAGCCCCGACGAGATAATCGCCGCGATGATCGCCAAGTCGAGCCCCGTGTCCGCCACTCGAAAACCTCCGGCCAGATTCAGAAAGACATCCTTCGTCCCGAACTTGAACCCCACCCGTTTTTCGAGCACCGCCAGCAACATATTGAGCCGTTTATAATCCACCCCCGTGGCCGACCGCTGCGGCGTCCCGTAAGCCGACGAACTGACCAACGCCTGCGTCTCGATCAGGAACGGCCGTACCCCCTCGATCGTCGCCCCGATGGCGATACCGCTCAACGGTTCGTCGTAGTGCGAGACCAGAATTTCCGACGGATTGTCCACCTCGCGCAACCCCTCGTTCCGCATCTCGAAAACACCGATCTCGTTGGTCGCGCCGAAACGATTCTTGATACTCCGCAGGATCCGGTAAGCATTATTACTATCGCCTTCGAACTGAAAAACGACGTCCACGATGTGTTCCAAAATTTTCGGCCCCGCAATCGCCCCCTCCTTGGTGATATGGCCGATGATCAGAACAGGAACCTTGGTCTCCTTGGCATACTTGAGCAGCATGGCAGCACACTCGCGCACCTGGCTGACACTTCCGGGCGAGGATTCGATCCGTTCGGAGTACAAGGTTTGGATCGAGTCGATCACGACCAACTCCGGCGTGTTCTCAGTCAGCTGGGTGATGATATTTTCGAGCGACGTTTCGCTCAGGATCATACACTCTTCGTTGAGTACGCCGATCCGGTCGGCGCGCATTTTGATCTGTTCGGGACTCTCTTCGCCCGAGACGTACAGAATCGGAGAATTGGCCATCCTCACCGCGATCTGAAGGGCCAGGGTCGATTTCCCGATCCCGGGTTCGCCGCCCAGCAACACCAGCGAGCCGGGCACCAGTCCGCCGCCAAGCACCCGATTGACCTCCTGATTGAGCAGGTCGATCCGTTCGAAAGCGGCCCGTTGCACCTGATGAACGGGTATCGGGCGATTCCGTTCGCCGGAACCGGCAGAGAGGCTGAAAAAATTATTGGTCGTGAGCGGGGTACTTTTGGCGGCGACGATCTCTTCGGTATAGGTGTTCCACTGTCCGCAGGCCGGGCATTTCCCGACCCATTTCGGAGATTCGTTGCCGCAGGCGGTACAGAAATAGCTCTTTTTTAATTTGGCCATAGTTTAAGAAGAGGGGATTGGGTTTCGACAAAGATAGCAGAATGTTTACTTCTGCCTCCGTTTGTCCGAGATTTCAGAGCGGATCGGGCAGGGTCATCGGTTTTCGCATACGGGGCAGCCCCGCCCCGGGCTTCCGCTACCACAGGTCGGGTTTGCCGGGAGGTGTCGGTGATGGCGGTTACAGTTGGTCACGTACACCGATGGCGGGCGATGGCATGGGCTTGGATTTGGGCACGCAGCATCTCAACACGAACCATTTGTGCCACCGTGTTTACGGTCGTCTGTTGCGTTGCCTCTCGGAATAAACGGGACTGAACAGTTTTTGCTGGCAGCCTCTACCCTACTTTGGTTTGACCTTGGTGGGTCGGACGCCCGGGAGGAACAGCAACTCTCGACGCGCAAGCGGCGTGTTGCGGGCCGCCCGCGGGGAGGCGTCCGGCCCGCGCGACCCTCAAGGGTCGCAGAAGCACAGCCCATTCATCTCTTTTAAGCAGTTCGCCGCCAGCGGTGACTGCAACGAGCCCTGACGAGTTGCAGTACGCCGCTTGGGGTGGCGGCGAACTGCGCGGCTCAAAGAGCCGCAGAAGCTCGGCCCAAATCTGTCAAGTTCAGCGACCTAAAGGTCGCAAAAGCAACACCATTCACCGCCCAAGGCTACCGGATTCGTCCTCGGCGCGCCCCCACGCGCCGCTGATGCGACGCTCTCGCCGAGGACGGCGATTCCTCACGGAATCGCGCTATTCACTCCCAGTTCAAGCGGCCGAAGCCTGCGGGGCCCACTGCAACGTCAGTTGCGGGCCTCCGCGGTCGGAGGTTTCGGCCCACGCAGCTCTATGAGCCGCAAAAGCACAGCCCAAAGCATCGCCCCGTGTCAGCCTCACTGCGGCTCCGCTTTCGCTCCGACGCGTTTTCGCGCGCCTGGGGAAATCTTGTCAAAATGCGCTGGCGCATTTTGACGATTTCCCTCCTAAGGCG
>NZ_CAJTUJ010000207.1 GCF_910579375.1 uncultured Rikenella sp. | reverse complement strand
GTCCGACCCACCAACGTCAAACAAAAGTAGGGTAGAGGCGGCCAATAAAACACCCTGTGGGTGCCTGTTTATTCCGAGAGGCAACGCAACTGAAAACCGTGGGCGCGATAGTCCGAGAAGCTGGCGTTGAGGTACTGCGAATAGGAATTCAAGTCCAAGCCGTAGATGCTGCTCGTGACGGAAGACCAGCTGAACCCTCCGTCACCGCCGTCCACCGGTAAGCCCGAGTGTGCGTTGCGGCAGCCCGGGGCGGGCCGCTCGGCACTCGAACCGGGCCCCGTTACGCTAAATTACTCCCCGTAAACACACGACCTGTTTATTCCGAGAGGCACCGCAACTGAAAACCGTAGGCGCGGTAGTCCGCGCCGCTGGAATTGAGGCTCTGCGTGTAGAAGTGCAAGAACACGCCGCTCGTCCCGCTAAAGGAGGAAGACCAGCTGAACCCGGCGGTGCCGACGTGCGTCAGAGCGCCCAATCGCCCATAATTGCCCGCGTCACGGAATCCCGGGGCGAGCGCCGCGCCTCCCCTCCCGCAGGAAAAACGCCCCTCCCGCGCGGAATCCCGAGAAAACTCCCTATCTTTGCCCTGTTTTTTTGAGACTGTTCGGATAATTCGATGGCTGGAAAAGTCGGGATGGTTTCAGCGTGTCGGCCCTTCGGTATTCCCGCGCACTGAACCCCAGTGGAGCCACGGACACCCGGCCTTCGGAACGAGCCGCACCCCATGTTGTGCAGCCCACTAAACATCGAAACAGTCTATGATCTTAGAAGCATTCAAAGAGCTCGGTCTCTCCGACCGTACGCTCGACGCCTTGGCGGCCAAAGGGTTCGAAACTCCGTCGCCCATCCAGCGGCTCACCATTCCCGTGATGCTGCAAAACCGCAACGACATCATCGCCCAAGCCCAGACCGGAACCGGCAAAACCGCCGCTTTCGGCCTGCCCATCGTCGAGCTGCTCGAACCCCGGGCCAAACAAGTGCAAGCCTTGATTCTCGCCCCCACCCGCGAACTCGCCATCCAGGTGAACGACGAAATCCAATCCTTCCGCAAAGGCGACCTGCGCGTCACCCCCATCTACGGCGGCGCCGCCATGAACGAACAACTGCGTCGACTTCGTGCCGGCGTCGACATCGTCGTCGGGACCCCCGGCCGCATCCTCGACCACCTTCGCCGCGGGACCCTCGACCTCTCCTCCCTTCGGTGGCTCGTGCTCGACGAAGCCGACGAAATGCTCAATATGGGCTTTATCGACGACGTCGACGAAATCCTGAGCTACGCCCCCGACGAGCGTCGCATCTTCCTCTTCTCCGCCACCATGCCCGACCGGATCGCCGGACTGTCTCAGAAATACATGCGCGACATCGAAGTGCTCCGCGTCGAGAACAAACAAGTCACCGCCGACCTCACCGACCAGATCTACTTCGAAGTCCGCGAGAGCGACAAATTCGACGCCCTGACCCGGATCATCGACGTCGAGAACGACTTCTACGGCATCGTTTTTTGCCGCACGAAAGTCGCCGTCGACCAACTCGTCAACAATCTCCTGGAACGCGGCTATGCCGCCGAAGGGCTTCACGGCGACGTCTCCCAGTCCCAGCGCGAAAAGATCCTCCGTAAATTCAAGAAACGCCACTCCAACATACTGGTCGCTACCGACGTCGCCGCCCGCGGGATCGACGTCTCGAACCTGACCCACGTCATCAACTACTCCCTGCCTCAGGATCCCGAATCCTACGTCCACCGGATCGGTCGCACCGGCCGTGCCGGGAACGAAGGAACCGCCATCACCTTCATCTCTCCCGCCGAGAACCGGCAATTCATGTTCCTGCAACGCCAGGTCAAAGCCGAAATCCGGAAAGAGACCTTGCCCACCGGGCATGACATCGTCGAGATGAAGAAGCTGAAAATCAAAGACGAACTGGCCGAGATCGTCGAAAACGAGACCTACACCGACTACGACGAGATCGCCCGGGAGCTCCTGGCCGAGCTCGATCCGGAAGTCGCCCTCGCCGCCCTGATGCGCCTGGCCTTCAAGAACGAGCTGGACGAGAGCAACTATCCCGAGATCCGTCGGATCGACGTGAACCGTCGCGGCACCTCGCGGCTCTTTATCGGCCTGGGTAAGAGCTCCGGTTATCGGCCTAAGTTGATCGTCGAGTTGCTGGCCCGCGAGTGCGGTATTCCCCAGCAGAAGATCGACGACGTGAAATGTATGGACGACTTTTCGTTCGCGACGATTCCGTTCCAGGACGCCGAAGCCGCGATGAAGAAGCTCAACTCGCTTCGGGAGCTCGCCCAAGACGACCGTCCGCTGGCCAAGTTAGCCAAGGAGTCCGAGAAGCAGAGCGACCGCAACCCGAACGGCGTTCGGGACAGCGGTCGGAACTATCGTCGCGGGCCTCGCGACTCCTATCAGCGTCGCGGCGGGTCTCAGGACTACTCCAAGCGTCGCGACCACACCCGTCGGAAATATTGATTCGGGTTCTCTCGCAGCTTGGATAAGAGACCGCATATTAGTTTGGTTCCGTCAGCAGTTTGAGGATGCGCAGCATCCGTCTAAAGCCGCGTGAACAAAGAACGGGGGTAGAGGCTGCCATTTGCCCACCGCGGGCACGCGGGGCCTGCCCGGCC
>NZ_CAJTUJ010000206.1 GCF_910579375.1 uncultured Rikenella sp. | reverse complement strand
GCTCCTTTAGGCGGGGCGCGCGGGAAACTGTTGTCGCGCGCCTGCGCGATTCATTCTCTTTCGGCTCACCGCCGAAAGAGTTGAATCGCTTCTTTGGGCGGCGGCGCGCGATCGGGACACTGCCCCGGATGGAACTGTTCTTTTTGTGAACAAAAAGAACCGAAAAACCGACGCTGCCAGTGAGGGCAATGCAAACATAGTTTGCAAATGCCGAGCGGCGAGGAGGAAGGCGAAGCCAAACTTCAGACGGATGCTTCGCATCCTCAAGCTGCCGACAGCCCAAATCTCGGTCTTTTTTTTGGGCCGCTTCTTGAGTTCCATCCGCGCAGACACAATAAACGAACGATTAAAGGGGGCGGTTTCTTATCTGCCCCACGTGTCGGGTGACTGACGCCACTCGCGAAGGGTGGTCACCTCTTCCGGCTGAACGTAGCCTTGTTCGGTCGCCAGCTCGATCAGGGTGTTGTAGTCGGACAAGGTGTCCAGCTCGACGCCGGCCTGCGCGAAGTTGGAGGAGGCGGTCGGAAAACCGTAGGTGAAAATAGCGACCATCCCGAGTACGTCGCACCCGGCGGAACGCAAGGCTTCGACGGCTTTTAACGAGCTCCCGCCGGTCGAAATGAGGTCTTCCACGACGACGACTTTAGAACCGGGTTCGAAATGGCCTTCGACTTGATTGGCCATCCCGTGATCCTTAGGGGCGGAGCGGACGTAAATAAACGGTTTGCCGAGCGCTTCTGCGGTCAGCACGCCGCAGGCGATGGCTCCGGTCGCCACGCCGGCGATCACGTCGGCATGGGGATATTTCTCGGTGATCAGGGAGGCGAAGGATTCGTAGATCTCGCGACGGGCGGCCGGATAGGACAGGGTCTTCCGGTTGTCGCAGTAGATCGGTGAGCGCCACCCGCTGGCCCATGTAAACGGATTTGCAGGGCTGAGTTTTATTGCCTTAATTTGCAGCAATGTTTGTGCAATCTTTTTGCCGGTTTCCATACCTACTAACTACTTATGAAAAAGGTCTATCGTTCGGATAATGTCGTCGCGTTCGGCACGCCGGAGGAGTGCGCGGCGCTGGCGGCGGAGGCGTCGTGGCTGGTCATGCAGGCCGATACGCTCGGGCCGGACGGCGGGGCGACGCTCGGATTAACAAATTTGCAGAGAATTTTCGAAACGGCCAAATCCGTAGCGTTCGTTTCGAGGACGGAGGAGGAGAATGAACGATTCTTCGCGCAGTTTGCGGCGCAGTTCCTGCCGATCGAGGCGGCGGGGGGGCTGGTCGTGTCGCCGAGGGGGGAGGTGTTGATGATTTTCAGGAACGGAAGGTGGGATTTGCCGAAGGGAAAGCTGGAGGGGGGGGAGGAGTTGGCGGAGTGTGCGGTGAGGGAGGTGGAGGAGGAGTGCGGGATTCGGGGGCTGGCGGTGGGTAAGTTGCTGACGAGGACGTATCATCTATATGAGTCGCATTACGAGGCGAATGACCGGTGGGTGCTCAAGCGGACGACGTGGTTTGCGATGGAGAATGACGGGAATGAGGAGCTGAGGCCGCAGACGGAGGAGGGAATTACGGATATTCGGTGGATTGCGGCGGATAGTCTGGCTTCGTACATCGAAAATACGTACAGCACGATTCGGGATGTATTCGCGGCGGCGAAGAGGTTCTGAGGGGGGCTTTTTCTTGTGGGGACTTAGGTGTTGATTTTCATGAGTCTAAGGGGCTATTGCGAGATTCCCGGCGGCGTTTTTTCGCTTTTTATCGAAAAACTGTTTGCGGGTTCGGAATTTTAGCTTACCTTTGTCTCCGGAATTTTCGGGGTGTAGCACAGTCCGGTTAGCGCGCCACGTTCGGGACGTGGAGGTCGGAAGTTCGAATCTTCTCACCCCGACCACGAAGTTCCCAAAGGCTCTCATCTTGCGATGAGAGCCTTTTTTGTTTCGCGGGGGCGGTGCCTATCGATAAAAGTGAGGCGGGCCTACGGGAGCGATTGAGGGTAGAGGCATTTGGGGTAGAGGCGGCCAGTAAAACGCCCTGTGGGCGCGCCCCGGGCTTCCGCGACGCGCTTTCGGGCGGAGTCGGGGGGAGTGCCAATCACGGTTACAGTTGGTCGTACTCCACGGACGAAATCAATTGTGTCTACTTGCATTTCTACACGCTGGATCTCAGTCCCACTAATGCGTACTATCGTGCTCACGGTTTTCAGTTGCGTTGCCTCTCGGAATAAACAGGGACGAGCGGCGCGTGAACCAGGTAGCCTTAGCCTCAAATTGGGGTAGAGGCGGCCAATAAAACACCCTGAGGGTGCACCCCGGGCTTCCGCGATGCGGGAAACTACGGACAATTAGGGGGTCTGAGGGGGATCGGGAACAGCGGTTACAGTTGGTCTTCCGCCTTTACCGGTACTTACGGAGTGTTCTTAAGTTTCGATACTAAGGGACTCAATCCCAATGACGCACTCTATCGCGGCCCCGGTCTTCAGTTGCGCTGCCTCTCGGAATAAACGGGGCCGCCCGGCACGCGAAAGATGGCAATCTCAACCCAAAGCAGGTCGGACGCCCGGGAGGTACAGCAACTCTCAACGCGAAGCGGCGTGTTGCGGGCCTCCCGGTGGGAGGCGTCCGGCCCGCGCGACTCTGCG
>NZ_CAJTUJ010000205.1 GCF_910579375.1 uncultured Rikenella sp. | reverse complement strand
TATATTCGGCTCACGCCGAAATAGTTGAATCGCTTCTTTAGGCGGGGCACGCGAGCAACAGGAAAGTAATAACGGCCGCGCGCCATGACGCGAACGCGTCGGCCAAGCGCCCCACGTCCCGTGGACGGGAAATGCTGACGCATTTCCACTGGCAGCCTCTACCCCCGTTCTCTGTCCGCGCGCTGGCGGAAATCTTATTCAAACGCGAACTACGCGTTTGAATGATTTCCTTTTCCAGCAGTCGCGCGCGGGAGAGCTTTGACCCGCCTAAAACTGCGCGCGGGCCCCACTTAGTAAGGCAGAAACAACCCTAACAAAACACCCTATGGGTGCGGGGACGGGAAATGCTTGCGCATTTCAACTGCCAGCCTCTAACCCCATTCTTTGCCCGCGCCGCGCACGCTGGACGCAAAATATTTATAATCTTTGTAAAATAATCGCTCTGCCGACCCATGAAAATCGTAATCGACGACAAAATTCCCTTTATCCAAGGCGTGTTCGAACCTTATGCCGAAACGGTCTACCTACCCGGCGGAGCGATCGACGCCGATACGGTGCGAGAAGCCGACGCACTGATCATCCGGACACGCACGGCCTGCGACGCGGCACTGCTGGCCGGGAGCCGGGTGCGGATAATCGCCACGGCGACCATCGGTTACGACCATATCGACACGGACTATTGCCGCAGGGCGGGAATCGAGGTGGCGACGGCGGCCGGATGCAATGCACGAGGGGTGCTTCAGTGGGTTTGCGCCGCGTTGGAGGCCCTCGACGTGCGACCGGAGGGGGCGACCCTCGGGATCGTGGGCGTAGGGCATGTGGGCGAGGCGGTGCGGCAGACGGCAGAGGAGGCGGGATTCGACGTGATATGTTGCGATCCGCCGAGGGTGCGGCGAGGCGAGGCGGGAACCGAACGGTTCGTTGCGCTGGAGGAGCTGCTCGAACGTGCGGATGCCGTGACGGTGCATGTGCCGCTGGACGAGACGACGCGGGAGATGGCTTCGGAGGCCTTTTTCGCCGGAGCGAAACGGGGGATGGTCTTTCTGAACAGCTCTCGGGGGGAGGTCGTCCATGAAACGGCTCTGAAAGAGGCTTTGCGGAGCGGCCGGGTCTCGCGGGCCGCATTAGACGTCTGGCCTCACGAACCGCTGATCGACAAAGAGTTATTAGCTCTATCCTCGATCGCGACGCCGCACGTGGCGGGGTATTCGCTACAGGGAAAAGCGATGGGAACGGCACTGGCGGTGCGGGCGGTGGCGGCGTTCCTGGGGCTTCCGATAGCGGACGACTGGTATCCGGCGGAGGCGCCGAAACGACATCCGCGCACCGGGCTGACGTGGGAGGAGATCACGACGGGAATGGCGCAACACTACGATATCCGGGCCGACGACGCGGCTTTACGTGCGGCTCCGGAGCGGTTCGAGGAGCTGCGGGGAAATTATCGGTTCCGGCCGGAATTTTTCTAATCCACACAAACTATTTCAGCATGAAAATCTACACACGAAAAGGGGACGACGGAACGACTTCGCTGGTGGGAGGAGCCCGGGCACCGAAAGACGACGCGCGGATAGAGGCTTACGGAACGGTGGACGAACTGATGGCTCACACGGGATATTTGCATGATTTACTGAGCATTAAACACGCTATGCCTCGGGCGCAACTGGAATGGGTGCTCGACCGGCTGATGAGTTGCGCTTCGCTGCTGGCGGCGGAGGGAGAGGTGGGGAAACGCCTGCCGCAGGTCTATGCCGAGGATATCGCCCGGCTGGAGCGGGAGATCGACGGCCTGTTGGCGGAGCTTCCCGAGCTACAACATTTTACACTCCCCTGCGGGGGGCCGGTAGTGTCGTATGCGCACGTCTGTCGGACGGTGTGTCGGCGGGCGGAACGAAGGGTGGTCGGCGCGGCAAAACGTTATCCGGAGGTTCCGGAGGTGGTTCGGGAGTTTCTGAATCGGTTGTCGGACTACTTTTATGCTTTGGGGCGATACCTGGGGCAGGCGGAAGGGGCAACGGAGGTGCGGTGGGAGCCGAGGGTCTGAGTCCTTTTTCGGAGAGGGCGGAGGGTGACGGGCCGCCCCGGGCTTCCGCGATGCGGGCAACAATGGGCGATTGGGAGATTTGATGGGGGTCGGTCGCTATGGCTGTAACTGGTCGGCGACGGTCAGCGGCATCCACGGCCGGTTTTTATGGTTCAGTTCGCAAGACCTGAACATCGGCAGTGCGGATAACCGTGCTCACGGTATTCAGTTGCGCTGCCTCTCGGAATAAAACAGAGAAAACTGCCCCGGGCTACCGCGAAGCAGGCCTTAATGGGCTACGGGGCGATCTGATGCGTGTCGGCTACAACGGACACAGTTGGTCTTCCGCCACGAGCGGTATCTTTGGTCTGGACATGAATTTCGGAACAACTTGGTTTCTCTTCCACACTCCAGATCACCGTGCCTGTGGTTTTCAGTTACGTTGCCTCTCGGAATAAACGGGGGTAGAGGCGGACAGTAAAACGCCCTGTGGGCGAGCCCCGGGCTACCGCCGCAATGATACAGGCGACATGCTCGGTGTTGCCAACGGTGGTTACAATTGGTCATCCACAACCATCGGAACAGACTCATTTCACCTGAATTTCCGTATAAATTGG
>NZ_CAJTUJ010000204.1 GCF_910579375.1 uncultured Rikenella sp. | reverse complement strand
TTATAGCGCCCCGCCGAAAACCCAGCCCGACAGACTCACGAAGACTGAGGACTGCGGAGCCTAAGGAGTAGCGTAGCTAGCTAAAAGTCTTTTGGGTACCTTTTCTTCAGAACCGAGTAGCGTACCGAGAGCAGAGACCGCTTGCGGGATTTGCCGAGGTAGCACGAGGAAGACGAAGTCAAAAGGTACGGTTCCAGCCGGCTCTAAGAATCGAGCATACTAAATATAAATTGCGTTAAATCATATGTTATCCGCAGATAATTTGACCGTTTCGTTCGGCGGCAGCGACCTGTTCCGCGACGTCTCGTTCCTCATCAACCCCAAAGAGCGGATCGGGCTGGTTGGCAAGAACGGAGCCGGCAAATCGACCATACTCAAGATTATAGCAGGTCTTCAGACCCCGACTTCGGGGACGATTTCGAAGACCGACGACTGCACCGTCGGCTACCTGCCCCAACAGATGCGCGTGGCCGACGACACCGACCTCATCACCGAGTGCGGAAAAGCCTTTGCCGAGATCATTGACCTCGAACGCGAGATCGCCCGCTGTACGGACGAGATATCGACACGCACCGACTACGAATCGGACGAGTATGCACAGCTGCTCCACCGGCTGCACGAAGCCACCGAGCGGTACCACCTGCTGGACGGCGACAACCGCGATGCCGAGGTGGAAAAGACCCTGCTCGGGCTCGGGTTCAAGCGCGAAGAGTTCAACCGGCCCACCTCCACATTCTCAGGCGGGTGGCGCATGCGGATCGAGCTGGCCAAACTGCTGCTGAAGAAGCCCACGCTCTTCCTGCTCGACGAACCCACGAACCACCTCGACATCGAGAGCATCCAGTGGCTGGAGACCTATTTGCAGAATTACGGCGGGGCGGTGATCCTCATCTCGCACGACCGGGCCTTTCTGGACAACGTCACCAACCGGACGATCGAACTCTCGTGCGGGCGGGCGACAGATTATAAAGTGTCGTACAGCCGCTACGTCGAACTGCGCGCAGAACGGCGGCAACAGCAGATCGCCGCCTACGAGAACCAGCAGCGGATGATCGAAAAAACGGAAGAGTTCATCGAAAAATTCCGCTACAAACCGACCAAGTCGAACCAGGTGCAGTCGCGGATCAAGCAGCTCGAAAAGCTCGACCGGATCGAGATCGAGGAGGAAGACAATGCCACGCTGAACATCCGTTTTCCGTCGGCTCCGCGCTCGGGACAAGTGGTCGTGGAGGCCAAGGAGGCCGGCATGACCTTTCCCGCGAAGGGAGATGAGGCGGAGAAACATGTCTTCTCGGGGGCCAATATCGTAGTGGAGCGGGGCGAAAAGGTGGCCCTCGTGGGGCGGAACGGCGAGGGAAAGACCACTTTCGTGCGGATGGTGCTGAACGAAATCGCCGCGACCGAGGGTTTCACCAAAACGGGGCATAATGTGCATATCGGCTACTTCGCCCAGAACCAGGACGACCTGATGGACGGGGAGTTCACGGTATTCGACACGCTGGATCGGGTGGCCGTGGGAGATATCCGGACACGGCTCAGAGATATCCTGGGGGCTTTCCTCTTCCGGGGCGAGGAGATCGACAAGAAAGTCAAGGTGCTGAGCGGCGGCGAGCGGTCGCGGCTGGCGATGGCCCGGCTGATGCTGGAGCCGTACAACCTGCTGATTCTCGACGAACCGACCAACCACATGGACATGCGGTCGAAAGATATCCTCAAGCGGGCGCTGATGGCTTACGACGGGACGGTGCTGGTGATCTCGCACGACCGCGAGTTTCTGGACGGGCTGGTGAGCAAAGTCTACGAATTCCGCGACGGGCGGGTCAAGGAGCATCTGGGGGGGATTTACGACTTCCTGAGGGCCCGGCAGATCGAAAACATGCGCGAGATCGAACGCTCCGCCTCCCCTACTCCGGCGATTTCCGCCAAGCCCACCGCGCCGAAACAGCCGGAACAGAAGAAGCGGCCGGAGCTCTCGTACGCCGAAAAGAAAGAGCGGGATCGGCAGGTGACACGGCTGCGGAACGCGGTGGCCAAATTAGAGGGCGAAATTGCGGAACTGGAGCGACAGACCTCGGCTCTGGAAGCGCGCCTGATGGATCCGGAACAATATACGATGGCCCTGTTCGAAGAGTACAACCAACTGAAAACCAAACTGGACACCACGATACAGGAGTGGGCCGAAACGACCGAAAAATTAGAAAATCATGGCATTCGATAACGACAACCCTTCGACGAAAAAGAGTTTTTACCGCCGGCCGGCAGATGCGGATCCTAAACGCGAAGGGGAGGATTTTCGACCGCGGCCTGTCACGGAGCGCAAGCGGAGCGACAAATCCAAACCCGCATTCGACAAAAAGGCGGAACGGAAGGCGCCGGAAAACGTGATTTTCGGCATCCATCCGGTGCGCGAGGCGATCGAAGCGGGGACGGAGATCGAAAAAATCTACTTCCGAAAGACGGCAGGCGAGACGCTCGCAGCGGCGGAGCGGGCGCATGTCGGCGCGGCGAACGCCCTGCGGGAACAGGCGCTGGAGGCGGGCATCCAAATTCAGGAGGTACCGGTCGAAAAGCTCAACCGGCTGACCCGCAACGGGAACCACCAGGGGGTGGCGGCGGTCGTGGCAGCGATCTCCTATAAGGACATCAACGAGCTGGCCGAAGAGCTCGAAACGAAAATCGCGGCGGGCGAAACGCCGTTAGTCA
>NZ_CAJTUJ010000203.1 GCF_910579375.1 uncultured Rikenella sp. | reverse complement strand
GCCGCTCGGCAATTTGCAAACTGCGTTTGCATTGCTCTCGCTGGCAGCGTCGGTTGTGAACAAAAAGAACCAAAAAAACTTTAGAGCGCATCCCTGCGGGATGCTCTGGCCGTGTCTGCCCGATTGGTTGGGCTGGATTTTCGGCGGGCGCGCTAATAATGGGCGAGAACCCCACGCGCGCCGCGCCTGAAAATCACAGTCCAACGCACGAGGCGGAGAGAGCCCGTGGTCGTCCCACCGGGACGACCTCTGCAAAAGTTCTTTGGGTACCTTTCTTTCAAGAAAGGTACGGTTCCGTCCGGTTAGGAGCAGAAAAAGAACGAATGAATACTTGTTTTAAGCGACTTGCATGGCTTCGACCCTTGCTCGTGCATAGTCCAGTTTCACGCGGAACGTTTTCCGTTTCGACGCCGGCACCTCGAACATCGCATCCATCATGATCGCCTCACAGATCGAGCGCAGCCCCCGGGCTCCCAGTTTGTATTCGATCGCCTTGTCCACGATGTAGTCCAGCACCTCCGGATCGAACGAGAGTTTGACCCCGTCCAGCTCGAACAACCGAACATACTGTTTGACGATGGCGTTTTTCGGTTCTGTCAGAATCCGCCTCAACGCCTCGCGTCCCAGCGGCTCCAGATAGGTCAGCACCGGCAGACGCCCGATCAGTTCCGGAATCAGCCCGAAGCTCCGCAAGTCTTTCGGCGTGATGTACTGCAACAGATTCTCACGATCCACCTCGGCGATTTTCTGCTGCTGGCCGTATCCGACAACGCGCGTGTTCAGCCGCTGGGCGATCTTCTTCTGCACCCCGTCGAACGCGCCGCCCGCCACAAAAAGGATGTTCCGGGTATTGACCTGGATATATTTCTGATCGGGGTGTTTCCGTCCCCCCTGCGGCGGCACATTGACCACCGTCCCCTCCAGTATCTTGAGCAGGGCCTGCTGCACCCCTTCGCCCGAGACGTCGCGCGTGATGGAGGGGTTGTCGCTCTTGCGGGCGATCTTGTCGATTTCGTCGATAAAGACGATCCCGCGTTCCGCCGCGGCGACGTCGTAGTCCGCCGCCTGCAACAGCCGCGAGAGAATGCTCTCGACATCCTCGCCCACATATCCCGCCTCGGTCAGCGCCGTGGCGTCCACGATGGCGAACGGCACATTCAAGAGCCGCGCAATCGTCCGCGCAATCAAAGTCTTCCCTGTCCCGGTCTCGCCCACCAGCAGGATGTTGGATTTGTCGAGCTCGATGTCCGAATCTTCCGTATCCTGCGGATCGGTCAAACTGTGCATCAGCCGTTTGTAGTGGTTATAAACGGCCACCGAGATGTATTTCTTGGCTCGTTCCTGCCCGATCACATAGCGGTCGAGAAACTCTTTGATGGACTGGGGGGTGTACAAGGCCATGGCCTCGCCGATCGTGGAGGCGGCTTCGTTCCGCACGCGGCTCTCCATCTCCTCGCGCACCATCTCCCAGGCGCGTTCCGCACAGTTGTTGCAGATCATCGCCTCCTGTCCGTGGATAATCATCCCGACCTGCGCCGCCGCAGCGCCGCAGAACGAACAGTGTTCCTGTTTGTTATTATTTTCTGCCATAGGTCTCGAATAAAATCGGTAAGAGGGAGGCGATTACAGCCCTTCCCGTTTGGTCAGCACGCCGTCGATCAGCCCGTACTCGGCGGCTTCGGCCGAGGTCATCCAGAAGTCGCGGTCGGCGTCCTGTTCGATCTTTTCGGCGGTTACGCCGCTGTGCTCGGCCAGTATGTGGTAGAGCTCTTCTTTGGTCTTGAGGATCTGCCGGGCGGTGATTTCGATGTCGCTGGCCTGCCCTTCGACGCCGCCCAGGGGCTGATGGATCATGATCCGCGAGTGCTGCAAGGCGGATCGTTTTCCTTTGGTTCCGGCGGTCAGCAGAATGGCGCCCATCGAAGCGGCCATACCGGTACAGGTGGTCGCCACATCGGGCGAGATGATCTGCATGGTGTCGTAAATCCCCAGCCCGGCCGACACCGAGCCGCCGGGGGTGTTGAGGTAGATCTGGATGTCGCTTTTCGGGTCGTTCGACTCCAAAAAGAGCATCTGGGCCTGGATGATATTGGCGGCATCGTCGTAGATCGGCACGCCGAGAAAGATAATGCGATCCATCATCAGGCGCGAGAAGACGTCCATGGTGGCGACGTTGAGTTGTCGTTCTTCAATGATGGTGGGCGAGATATATTCGGCTGTGAGCCGGTCGTAGCGGTGCATGGCGAGCGACGAGATGCCGCGGCCGAGTCGTGCGTATCGTTCGAATTCTTTTTTGTAGTCCATTCGATGGGTGTTGAGAAAGGGTAAAAATAGCATTTTTTTGCGAAACATGACACATATGGAGGGGAGAACGATTCCGACTGTTCGTCTGAGCGCGGCGCAATCGGGTCTGCAATTGGGTCTGACTTTACGCGGGCGACCGACCTTGATCAGCCTTTGACCGGTACCTTCCCGTACTACTCGGATGGGGTTCCCGGTGAAAAATACGGCGCAGGGAACTACAAAGCCACCAACGGTCGTCTCTACAAAGTAAGCACCTCGGGCGCGGGAACCCCGCTCGCCTGGTACCCCGCCCCGGGCTATCGCTATCGGGATACGGGCGAACCGGTGGGCGTCGGCTACCACGGGTTCAGCTGGTCTTCCGCCGCGAGCGGCATCGACGGCCTGGACTTGAGTTTCAATTCGCAGCACCTCGGCACCAGCCGCTCGGACCGCCGCGCCCACGGTTTTCAGTTGCGTTGCCTCTCGGAATAAACGGGGAATGCTTGCGATTC
>NZ_CAJTUJ010000202.1 GCF_910579375.1 uncultured Rikenella sp. | reverse complement strand
TAGAGCCGCTCGGGCCGGACGTCCGAGCGGCCCGCAACACGCCGCTCGCGCGTCGAGAGTTGCCGTTCTTCCCGGGCGTCCGACCGCAAAGTCAAATTGAAATAGGGTAGAGGCTGCCAGTTATTAGGGTAGCTCCAGCCCATTGCCCCCGCGGGCCCGCGGCGTTTATTCCGAGAGGCAACGCAACTGAAAACTGTAGGCACGGAAGCTTACGTTGCTGGGGTTGAGGGCTTGCGAATTGAAATCCAAGTTCACGCCGCTGGTATCGTTGATTGCCGAAGACCAGCTCGAGCCTCCGAAGCCGACGCCACCCAAGGCGCCTAATTGTTTGTAGTAGCCACAGTCGCGAATGCCCGGGGCGGTGCCGCTCGGCACTCGAACCGGCCCGCCTCTACCCCCAAACAAAGGCGTCTCTGCCTCAACCCCCGAGGGCAATGCAACCATTCCGCACGTCGGGATGATGAATAACAAACACACTTAAAACACGAAAATCATGTCAGTACAACAAAATACGTTGAATGCAGAAAATCTGATCGTCAAACGCCGGAGCAAGCGCGCCTTAGGGCTCGGAATCGGCCTCATTGCCAGCGGAATCGCACTTTATTTCGCATCGACCACGATTCGCGATACCAGCTCTTCCGTCTATATGCTGTGCACCGTCGGCGCCTTCACAGCCCTGATCGTCGGCGTGCTGAAACTCTTTTTCGGCGGTTGGGAAAACGTTTATCAACCCACGCAAAGCCCCGTCGAAGGCTATTCCCTCTATTTCGAAGGCCTCTCCGGCTCTGAACTCGTCGAACTCATCGAACGCGAACGGTTCGACGCCCTGCGAGCTGCCCGGCGCAAAGAGAGCGGCCCCGTGCGGCTCGATGTCCGCCGCTCGCGGGACGGACGATTCGTCGCCCTCCAGGTGCTGCAATACGTCCCTTACGTCTACGAGAACCTTTCCGGCACCTACTGCTTTCAGGAAGAGCGTGCCCTTCCCGTCGCCGAGTGCGTCGGCAATCCCGCAAAATAATCGTACCTTTGGCGGCGTTGAAAAATCAGGAGAAACCCTTTTATGAAGACTTTTAACGTCGCCATCGCCAGCGACCACGCCGGCTACGAGATGAAAGAGTTCGTCGCCGGCTACCTGCTGGCCAAAGGCTACACCGTCAAAGACCTCGGCACCCACAGTTGCGAGAGCGTCGATTATCCCGTCTATGCCCATGCGTTGGGGTGCGAAGTGGCCGAACGGCGGTGCGATCTCGGCGTGGCATTGTGCGGCAGCGCCAACGGTATCAGCATCACCCTCAATAAACATCCGCACGTGCGGGCAGCTATCTGCTGGTGTCCCGAGATCGCTACCCTCGCACGGCAGCACAACGATGCCAACGTCTGCTCGCTTCCGGCCCGGTTCGTGACCGAGGCACAGGCGGCGGAGATTCTGGACGCCTTTTTCGCGGCCGAGTTCGAGGGGGGGCGGCACGTGCGGCGGGTGGAGCAGATCGATCTCTAAAACGGCGGAGCGGGATGACGGAAAAACTCGAAATCGAAGTCATGTGCCCGGTCGGCTCGTGGGAGTCGTTGCGGGGGGCCATACAGGGAGGGGCCGACTCGATCTATTTCGGCGTCCAGGGGCTTAATATGCGGGCCGGATCGTCTGTGAATTTCACGCTCGACGATCTGGCTCGTATCGTTGCGACCTGTCGCGAGCATGGCATCAAAACCTATCTGACGCTCAATACGGTGCTGTTCGACGAGGATATCCCTTATATGCGTCAGGTGGTGGAGCGGGCGAAACGAGAGGGGGTCGATGCGGTGATCGTGGCGGATCAGGCGGCGATGGATTATGCGCGGCAGCAGGGGGTGGAGGTGCACATCTCGACGCAGCTCAATATCAGCAATACGGAGGCGGTGGCCTTTTATGCCCGGTATGCGGATGTGGTGGTGCTGGCGCGGGAGCTCTCGTTGGACAAGGTGCGACATATCTATGATCAGATCGAAGCGCGCGATATCCGGGGGCCGAAAGGCGATCGGGTGCGGATCGAGATGTTCGCGCACGGCGCGTTGTGCATGGCGGTGTCGGGGAAGTGTTACCTGAGTCTGCACGAGGCGTGGAAGTCGGCCAACCGGGGCGAGTGTCGGCAGCTGTGCCGCCGGTCGTACCGGGTGGAGGATGTCGAGACGGGGACGCAGTTGGTGGTGGAGAACGAGCATATCATGTCGCCGAAAGACCTCTGTACGATCGAGTTTCTGGATCGGATGATCGATGCCGGGGTGCGGGTGCTGAAGATCGAGGGCCGTGCGCGGTCGGGCGAGTATGTGCGGCGCGTGTGCGAATGCTATAAGGAGGGGGTTCGAGCGGTGGTCGAAAGGCGTTTTACGCGCGAGTTGGGGGCGGAGCTGAAGGAGCGGCTGCGGACGGTCTTCAACCGCGATTTCTGGGATGGTTATTACTTGGGCCAGCGGTTGGGCGAGTGGTCGGAGCACTACGGTTCGGCGGCGACGGAGAAGAAGGTGATGGTGGGCCGGGTGACGAACTATTTTGCCCGGATCGGGGTGGCCGAGGTGTCTGTCGAGGCGGTGCCGCTGGCATTGGGCGAGAAGCTGCTGTTTCTCGGGGCGACGACGGGGGCGTTGGAGTTCACGCCGGAGGAGATCCGGGTGGATCTTTTGCCGGTGGAGGTTGCGTCGCAAGGGAGCCGGTGTTCGATCCGGACGCCGGAGAAGGTGCACCGGGGCGACAAGGTGTTCAAGCTGGTCGCGGTGTCGCAATAGGAGGGGTTGTCCTTCCGCCCCGGGCTTCCGCGACTATGGACGAGGTGGTGCTGAAGGTGCAGCCAGATACGTCGGCAGCTATGGTTACAGTTGGTCGTCCGCCACGAACGGTATCTACGGACAGTACTTGGTT
>NZ_CAJTUJ010000201.1 GCF_910579375.1 uncultured Rikenella sp. | reverse complement strand
CCAAACCGCTGTTGCTTTTTGTGCCGGAGGAGTAGTTGAATCCGTGGTTGCCGACACTGTTCGGCGCGCCCGATCCTGCGTTGCGGAAGCCCGGGGCGGGGTTCTCCCTCCCGTTTATTCCGAGAGGCAACGCAACTGAAGACCGTAGGCACGAAAATCCGCACTGCTGGTGCCAAGATTCTGTAAGCCGAAAATCAGATATAGACTATTCGTTTCGCTCGTTCCCGAAGACCAGTTGTAGCCGCTGCTCCCGCTGCTGCGCAGCGCGCCGAATCCGTTCAATAAACCCGCATCGCGGAAGCCCGGGGCGGAGCCGTTGGAACGCTTTACGCCGGGTGACCGCCGCGCAGATAAAAAAACGCTCCGCGCGCCCGTGGTACGATTTTGGATAGGAAGAGACCCAAAAACCAGGTTATGAGAACCGCCCTGTATATCCTGTTGGGAAGCGCCACCCTGTTGATCTTCGTAGTGCTCGGCATCGAGCGCTGGATCGGCGTCCGCCTGCGTCGCGCGGCCGAGAAAGCCCTCGCCGAGCGCACCGGCGGAGCCGTAGAGCTCGCCGTCGGTCGTGTCGGCGTCAGCCTGTGGCGCCGTACCGTCACCGTGTACGACGTGACCCTGCGGAGCGACACTTCGCGGCTGGAATCCCTTCTGCCCGGCGTCGAAGCCCTCGAAGCCGAGATATCCCGAATCGTCCTCCGAAACGTGCGTTTCCGGTTCGGAAAAGTGACTCCCGGCCGACCCAAATACCTCTCCTTACGGGCCGTCGAGATACACGCTCCCCGTATCCTCTGTACCGTGAACGGCTCCCGTCCGGCCGATTCGACGGGAACCGACCTCGCGTCACGTATTCGGGAGGCGATTTGCGACCGTTTGGGAAATCTCTCCGTAGAGCGGGTCGTGTTGCACCACGGCGAAGTCCGGGTCGTCGAACCCGGCCACAATCGTTATGCGGCCAAAGGCGTGACGATCGAAGCCGGCGGGTTGCGCATCGCGCCCGAACTGCCGGTCGAATCGCGTCCTTTCTTTTGCGACGACCTGCGGATCGCGGCTCAGAAAGCCTCCGTTCATTTCTTAGTGACCGCCCAACTGCTGGAGGCCGGGCCGATCGACCTGAACGTGCGTGCCGGTCGGCTTTTGTTGAAGAACATCCGTCTGGTGCCTCAGTACGGCAAGGCGGACTATGCCTGGAAGACCGAGCATCATACCGATTGGACGCTGGTGCTGGCTTCGGGCGTTGAGGCCGAAGGGGCGGATTTCGGTCGCTGGTGGCGCGAGGGGAGTGTGGCGGTCGAGCGGATCGCCGTGCGCGATGCCGAGGTGGCCAACTTCAAAAACCGGCGCATCGTCCGTCAGGAACGGTTCAAACCCTTGTGGCACGAGATGATCCACCGGCTGCCGTTCGGGCTGGAGGTCGGCATGATCGAGATCGTGAATGCGCGGGTGGTTTACGAGGAGTTGGCGGCGACCGGAACGACTCCGGGCCGCATCTCGTTCGACGATCTGAACGGAGCGTTGCGGGGGCTGACCAACCGGCCCTCCGACCCCGACTCGATGTACATTCTGACGGCATCGGGCAAGGTGATGAATACGGGTCAGTTGCGTGTTGTGATTCGTATTCCGGCCCATCCGGAAAACGATCGGTTTGAGGCCGAAGGGACGTTGGGGCCGATGAATCTCGACCTGTTCAATCGGATTTTGCAGCCGTTGGCCGATGCGGGCGTGCGGACGGGGCGTCTGGAGGGCCTCTCCTTTTCGATTGCGGGCGACAGTCGCACGGCACAGGCGACGGTGAAGATGCGTTATGCGGATTTGTCGGTTCGGCTGTTGCGTCGCGACGGCGAGGGTCGTCGGCATGAGCGGAAATGGGTTTCCGGGTTTGTCAATTTGCTGGTCATCCGTTCCGCGAATCCGGATCGAAAAGGGTTTCGGACGCCGCGTCGGTCGGTCGAACGCGATCCGTTGCGTTCGCAGTTCAACTATCTGTGGCGAGGGCTGTTGGGCGGGATCAAAGAGTCTGTCGGCCTTCCCGAATCTCCGTCCGGTTCCGGCTCGAAGAAGTAGGGTTTAGGGCCGCGGGCGGACAGAGATTTGGGCGAAGATTTGGGCCGAGGCTGCCTGGTTGCATAGGGGTAGAGGCTGCCAGTAAAACGCCCTGTGGGCGCGCCCGCCCGGCGTAAGCGCAGTCCCCTCCCTTAGGACAGCCGCGCGCCGTCGCCTAAAGAGGGAAATCGTCAAAATGCGCTTGCGCGTTTTGACAGGATTTCCCCCGGCACGCGAAAAATTTCGATCTCGCGCAAAAATCCGTCGCCCGCCGGCCTTAGAGGGCATATTCTGCCGGTTGGCATTTAGCCAATCCGGCAAGAATTGCCGCGGGCGATGGCAAAATGCGGCGGAGCGACAGCGGAGCCGCAGTGAGGCGGATGCGGGGCCGTGATTTGAGCCGAGCTCCTGCGACTCGCAGAGTCGCGCGGGCCGAAGCCTCCGGCCGCGGAGGCCCGCAACTGACGTTGCTTTTGGGCCCCGCAGGCTTCAGCCCGTCCAAGAGAGTAGGGTTGCTCAGCCTCTTGCCCACTGCGGGCCCGCGGCCCGTTTATTCCGAGAGGCAACGCAACTGCAAACCGCAGGCACGGTGATAGGCGCTGCTGGGATAAAGACTCGCCACCCCGAAATTCAAATACACCCCATTGCTGTCGTTCACCGACGGCGAATAGTAAAACCCGCCATTGCCGATGCTCCACAATGCTCCCTCGCTGCTGCCGCGGTAGCCTGGGGGTGTCGCTCGGCACTCGAACCGGGCCGCCTCGGTTTCAAGTAGGGGCAGAGGCTGCCGGTTATTGGGGTAGATACGACCAGTAAAACACCCTGTGGGTGCCCGTTTATTCCGAGAGGCAACGCAACTG
>NZ_CAJTUJ010000200.1 GCF_910579375.1 uncultured Rikenella sp. | reverse complement strand
TCGACCCAATCGTCCGCATCCACAAAACCGATATATTCTCCTCGCGCGATTTCGATTCCTCGGTTTCGTGCTCCTCCCTGACGGACATTCTCTTTCAAGTCGATCACCACTACGTTGGGGTATCGGGTTTCGTAGTCGCGCAGAATGGCAATCCCATTATCCGGCGACGCGTCATTGACGCAGATGATCTCAATTCCCTCCAGTGTCTGATTGACCAGCGAATCGAGACAGCGAGTTAGAAATTGTTCGGCGTTGTAGCACGGAACGATAACTGAAACTTTATATTCTTTCATCATCCAGAAGATTAGGCATATAGTTTTTGAAGCTCTTGCATGACTTCACGATTTCCCGCTTCATTCGGATGATAACCATCGCCTGCATAATACTCGTCTTGGCCGAAACAGAGCGGATTGATCACAGTAACAAAGGGATATCGGCGAGGCAATAGGTCATAAATCGCATTATATCTCTCTACTGATCTCTCGACCAAAGGATTAGCGCGTACCATCGTCGGCCCCGGGGTCGCAACTTTAATAATGATTACTCGTTCAACCTTTGCCAGACAGCACTGATTCAAATAATTTTCTAAATTATGTTCAAACCGCTCTATCGAAACATCTGTTCGGTTCAAACTTCGTTTGACAAACTTCTTATAAATCGGCCAAAACACATTTTGCACCCCTTTCGGCATCTTGGCCAACAGACGATATCCCAAAGATGTAGTGCGCATATAACGAGGTGAACAATCACAAATACCCAGTTGAAGAATCACTTCGGAGGGGGAATAAAAAGAGAGGTATTCTCCATAATTACAATCAGATAACATATCCGTTGTACCTCCTCTACGAGATAAAGCGATGAAGTCTATATTTTTCACATGCTCGCGTAACATAGATAACCATGTTTGAGTATAATCCACTCCAGGACGAGGCAGCCCCAAAGAGTCACTAATACACAGTACTCGCTTAAGCATGTCCGTTTTATCGTTCGGTTATTATCACAAAGATAGGGATCATATGTATAGAAACCTAATTAGTGTGTTTGAGGCTTGTGTTAACGAGAAATCACTGTCTAAATAACCGAACGATAAAACGGATATGCTTAAGCAAGTGCTGTGTTGGAATAACCGAACGATAAAACGGACTCTGGTCTGTTCGTCGAAGTTTTGAGTGCCATGAACAAACGCTGGATCAGTTGTGATATAGACGGAATTCTGAATGATTATCCGGAATGCTGGCTGGATTATCTGGCCGACCGGTGCGGAGTGCGTTATCCGAACGTGCACGAGGCGAAAAACGGCGAGACGTTCTATAAGGAATACAAAAACGATTATCGACGCAGCGCATTCAAAGCCAATCTGCCTGTCGATTCGACCGGAGCGGAACTGGTACGCAGGCTCGCCGGGCGAGGATACGGTATTATTATGGCGACTTCACGACCATTGAACCATCCGTCATATCCAGGACTGTATGAACTGACCCGCAATTGGCTTCTGAAAAACGACATCCCATTCGATACGCTCCTGTTTAAAAACAGTACCGTCGACTTCCTCGACCTGTATCCGGACGTGGAATTGCACATCGAAGACGAACTGAAATATGCGCAGGCAGTAGCCGGAAGAGGCATTCCGGTGTATTTATACGCGAAGCACCTAAAACCCGGTGAACGGGTTACAGAAGGGATTACGCTCGTCGATAATTTGTTTGATATTCTGGAATATGTCGATTGAAACCGCTCCGTTTTTTAGCGTCTGTATGCCCGTAACCAATCGGGGAGAGACGATCTTCAATGCGCTGTCTTCTGTCGCACTACAAACTTGTCGAGATTTTGAACTCGTAATCATAGACTGCGGCAGCCGGGATAATTCGCGAGCAGAGATCGACCGCTTTTTCAAGTCACCAGTATACCAGGCAAATAAGTTCCCATACCGTTATGAACAACGGGATTATGTTCCGAAAACCGTGGAAGACTGGAACGAGCCGGTAAAACTCGCAACGGGGCGTTATATCGCTATGCTCGAAGGAGATGACGGCTGGCGACCGGAATATCTGCAAACCGCTTATGACAAGCTCTCAGCCTGCCCCGAGGTCGGTGTATACGCCACCGGAAATCAATTACGCCCGCGGCAACGGCAAGGTTACCTGAATTCGAATGAACTGGTCCGGTTCATTTATGGACAGACCGAAGTACCGCCGCCGTCGGAAACCATCTTCGTCCGAGCAGACCATACAGGAATTCCCTTTTTATATAACGATACTGATTACGAATACGCTCCGGAGATCGATCTCTATATCCGGATTGGACGCGACGGCTATGACGGATTCTTTGACGAGCATCAAAATACGATACGGGATATTTCACCAAAAGACCGCTCCTCGTGGCACTACTTCCACGACCGGTTTACGATAATGGAAAAATATGCCGCCCAAATGGGACGAGAAGCATATTGCAACGTACAAAAAGAATCGCTTCGCCTAACCGCCGGCACCGCGTTAGCCGCACGCAACCTTACTGATCTTCGAGATATATTCGGACACTTGAAGAAAACCGTCGGAGTGAAGAAAACCATCGGTGCGTTTATATCTGCCTTGAAACACGCCATAACGAAACGCACCATACATCGAATGCGCCGCAAATAGTCCCTATACTCTTATCAAACATCCGCTCATCCATCATGACTTCGTTCAAAGTCTCGGTTATCGTTCCGTGCTACAACGCCGAACAATTTCTAACTCGCTGTCTCGATTCGTTGGTCAATCAGACACTGGAGGGAATTGAGATCATCTGCGTCAATGACGCGTCGCCGGATAATGGGATTGCCATTCTGCGCGACTACGAAGCCCGATATCCCAACGTAGTGGTGATCGACTTGAAAGAGAATGTCCGTCAGGGAGGAGCACGAAACCGAGGAATCGAAATCGCGCGAGGAGAATATATCGGTTTTGTGGATGCGGACGATTGGGTCGA
>NZ_CAJTUJ010000199.1 GCF_910579375.1 uncultured Rikenella sp. | reverse complement strand
TAGATACGACCATCTTTCGAGTGCCGGGCGGCATCCGTTTATTCCGAGAGGCAACGCAACTGAAAACCGTAGGCGCGGTTGCTCGCGTGGCTGGGATTGAGGTACGTCACGCCGAAATGCAAGCACATCCCATTGCTGCCGCCCACCGACGACGAATAGCTGAACCCGCTGCTGCCGACGCTGCTCAGCCCGCCATTGGCTCTCTCGCGGAAGCCCGGGGCCGGCTTTTCAGGTCGTCAAGTCGTGTACGACCACAGAGCCAAACGAGATCTCATGCTCTAAACATCAAAAAATTTGGCGGAATCGAAAAAAGCATTTACCTTTGCAGTCCGCAATCGGCCTTATGCAGACCTCATAACGTCTCATATCGGTCGCTTGGCGCAGGCCTGAGGCCCTTTCGTCTATCGGTTAGGACACAAGATTTTCATTCTTGGAAGAGGGGTTCGATTCCCCTAGGGGCTACGACGAAATAAAAACATAGCGATTTTTAAACATAATGGCAAATCACAAGTCATCTCAGAAACGGATTCGGCAGACCGAAACGCGGCGGTTGCATAATCGTTACTACCACAAGACCGCGCGGAACGCGGTGAAAGCGTTGCGGAATACGACCGACAAAGCTGCTGCTGAGGCGCTGTTGCCGAAAGTGGTGGCGATGCTCGATAAATTGGCGAAACGGAACATTATCCATGCCAATAAAGCGGCTAATCTGAAGAGCGCGCTTCAGCTGAAAGTGAACGCATTGGCGTAGTTTTCGGCGCGCTTCTCTACAATGCCCGGATGGCGGAATTGGTAGACGCGTTGGTCTCAAACACCAATGGAGCGATCCGTGCCGGTTCGATCCCGGCTCCGGGTACGGAATCCCTTGTCAATCGAATGATTGGCAAGGGATTTCTGCTATGATACAGGGTTCTCTTTGCAAAACCTTACGAACCTTCGATGAATCACGAAACCTATATGCGGATGGCCCTGGCAGAGGCCCGCGAAGCCTTGCGCCGGGAGGAGGTGCCGATCGGTGCAGTGGTCGTTGCTCGTGACCGCGTCATCGCCCGGGCGCACAATCTGACCGAAACGCTGAACGACGTCACCGCCCATGCCGAGATGCAAGCCCTCACGGCTGCGGCAGCTGCGTTAGGGGGGAAATATCTGGATCGTTGCACCCTCTATGTGACAGTCGAACCTTGTCCGATGTGTGCCGCGGCGCTGCGTTGGGCCCAGCTCGGGGCGCTCGTCTACGGCGCGGCCGATCCGAAACGGGGCTATACGACCGTTTCCGAGACCTTATTGCATCCGAAAACCGAGGTGACGACGGATATTTTGGGAGACGAATGCGCCGGGTTAATGACCGATTTTTTCGCACGGTTGCGGGCTCGAAACCTTTGACCCGCTTTGCGGCATGGAGCGGAAAATGGTTTCTGCATTTTGAAAATTCCGAAAAAATCGCTAAACTTGTCCTTGTCGCGCTCTTCGCGGGCGACGTTCGAGACGATATATTAACCTAAACATACCGTAAAAATGAAACGAATCAAAATGTGGAGCGCCGTGCTCGTGGCTGCGACGATGATCGGCAGCGTGGCGGCGCAGAGTGTCGAAGAGGTGGGCCTCAAGATGAAAGAGGCGGGCGAATTGTTGAATAACAAACAGCTCGTTCAGGCGATTCCGGTGCTCGAAGAGGTGATCCGGATGGGGCAAGAGGTGGGGGCCGATGCGGCGGATATTGTGGCCGAGGCGCAGAAGGTGTTGCCGGCTTGTTATCAGCAGAAGGGGAGCAACCTCTACAAAGCGAAGGATATGGAAGGGGCGATCGCTGCTTTCTCCAAAGCGGCGGATCTGGCCGAATTGCAAGGTAATGTGATGATGAGCCGGCAGTTGGGACGTGCGATTTCGCAGCTCTATATGGCGCAGGGGATCGCCAGCTTCAATACGAAGGATTATACCAAAGCGCTCGAAAGTTTCCAGAAAGGGGTGGCGCAGGATCCGAGTAACATCCAGTTGGCTTATTATACGGCCAAATCGTATGCTGAGCTGGGCAAGTTGGAGGAGGCGGTAGCACTCTACCGGCAGGTGATTGCGGCAGGGGCCGAGAACAGCAAATTCGCGGAGCAGGCTAAAGGGGCTCAGGCGGATTTGAACAACTACCTGTTGGTGGCGGCTTCGGAAGCGGCCAAAGCGGGTGATATCGAGAAGGTGCAGGCTTATGCGGCGATGATTCCGGAGAATGCCGATGCCGGTCTGTTGCTGATCCAAACGGCCAATAACCTCAAGAAATACGACATCGTGGTGGCGAACGGCGCGGAAGCTTATGCGGCTCAGCAGGATGAGGCTCAGAAAGCGAATATCGCCTATTTGTTGGGGGTTGCTTACCAGAATCGAGGGAATAACGCCAAGGCGATCGAATGGCTGAAGAAGGTGACTGCCGGAGGGAATGTGGCGGCAGCCAAAGCTTTGGCGAGCGAATTGGCGGCGCAGTAGGTTGTAGCGGTACTTTTGTGCGAAGTTTTGTGGGACGATATTCCATTCGGAATATCGTCCTTTGTTTTTGTTGCGGTTCGGGGTAGCTCCGCAGCGCGAAAAAAAGATTGGGCCGGGGCTGCCTTGGGGTAGAGGCTGCCCACTCCGAGTGCCGGAAGGCACCGCCCGCCCGGCGTAAGGGCAGTCCCCTCCTGTAGGACAGACACGCGCCACGCCTTAGGAGGGAAATCGTCAAAATGTGCTTGCACGTTTTGACAAGATTTCCCCAGGCGTGCGAAAAGAGAACAATGCGCAAATACTGTCGCCCGCCCGCTTAAAAGGGGATTTCGCTCGTTTTGCGGTGAGCAAAATCGAAATGAAATCCCAGCGGGCGACGGAAATGCGGCGGAGCGACAGCGGAGCCGCAGTGAGGCCGACACGGGGCGGAGAACTGGGTGAGCTTTAGACCGAGAGCGAATAGCTAATTCTCCGTGTCAACGGTCGGCCCGTAGCCCCCGGATGCGGAGGGGACGCACAGCGTCTTTTATTA
>NZ_CAJTUJ010000198.1 GCF_910579375.1 uncultured Rikenella sp. | reverse complement strand
TCTGTTGCAACCAATAGCATTCACAGTATATTTTTGGCTTTCGATCCACCATACCTCTATCCCGGCTACGCGTACTTCCGTGGCCTGGGTCTTCAGTTGCGTTGCCTCTCGGAATAAACAGGGACGCGAAACACTCGAAAGATGGCCGGATTTACCCTAAATACAAGGCAGCCTCTGCCCGACGGCTACCCCAAACAACCGGCCCCTGCGGTCGACTTGTCAATTTAGCGCCAGCGTCGGGAAATTTCGCCTCCGTACCGGGGCCGAAAGAATAAAAGCCCTACATTTGCGTTTAGAAAGACACCATGCGTTTCACCCTCCAACATACCGACCCCAACTCCCGGGCCCGAGCCGGCATGCTCCGCACCGACCACGGCGAGATACCCACCCCGATTTTCATGCCCGTCGGCACCGTCGGCAGCGTCAAAGGCGTCTTCCACCGCGACCTCCGCGACGAAGTCCGCGCCCGGATCATCCTCGGAAATACCTACCACCTCTACCTGCGGCCCGGAACCGACACCTTATATAAAGCCGGCGGTCTGCATCGGTTCGCGGGGTGGGACGGCCCCATTCTGACCGACAGCGGCGGATTCCAGGTCTTCTCGCTCACCGGCATCCGGAAACTGACCGAAGAGGGGTGCCGCTTCCAGTCCCATATCGACGGCTCGCGGCATCTGTTTACGCCCGAGAACGTGATCGACACCCAGCGTCTGATCGGAGCCGATATCATGATGGCCTTCGACGAGTGTCCGCCGGGGACGGCGGAGTACGACTACGCCTCGAAATCGTGGGACCGGACGGCACGGTGGCTCGAACGCTGTTTTGCGCAATACGTCAAGACCGATTGCCCGTACGGCTACCACCAGTCCCTCTTTCCGATCGTGCAGGGATGCACCTATGCCGACCTGCGTCGGAAATCGGCCGAGTTCGTCCGGCAGTTCGACGCCGACGGCTATGCCATCGGCGGGCTGGCGGTGGGGGAACCCGCGCCGGTGATGTACGAGATGATCGAGGTCGTGAACGAAATCCTCCCCTCCGACCGGCCGAGGTACCTGATGGGCGTGGGGACGCCGATCAATATTTTGGAGGCGATCGAACGGGGCGTGGACATGTTCGACTGCGTGATGCCGACGCGCAACGGGCGCAACGGGATGCTCTTCACCTCCGAAGGGATCATTAATATCCGTAACCAAAAGTGGGCCGAGGATTTCTCGCCCATCGATCCGATGGGGCACACCTTCGTGGACACGGCTTATACGAAGGCTTATCTGCGCCACCTGACCGTCGCCGGCGAGATGATGGCCGCACAGATCGCGTCGCTGCACAATCTGGGCTTTTATCTGTGGCTCGTGGGCGAGGCACGGCAGCGGATCGTGGTGGGCGATTTTGCCGCATGGAAGGCCGAAATGGTCGAAAAACTGGGCCGGAGGCTATGATACGACTACTCAAGAAACTCAAACTGCAAATCATCGACCGGTACATCATGCGCCGGTTTCTGGGGACATATCTCTTTGCTATCGGGCTGATCATCATGATCGTCGTGATTTTCGACGCGGCCGAGAAGATCGACGACTTCCTGGAGGGGCATGCCCCGGTGTCGGCTATCCTGCTCGACTACTACGTCAATTTCATCCCCTACTTCGTCAACCAGTTCAGCGGGCTTTTTACCTTTATCGCCGTCATCTTCTTCACCTCGAAGATGGCCTACGACACCGAAATCATCGCCATTCTGTCGAGCGGCGTGAGCTTTCGGCGGCTCATGTGGCCTTACTTCGTCTCGGCCCTGCTGATCACCGTTCTGAGCCTGAGCCTGAACCTCTTTCTGATTCCCGAGGCCAATGCCCGGCGGCTGGCTTTCGAGGCGAAGTACATGGGGAAACACAAATCGGCTTACGAACCTCACATCTACCGGCAGCTCGAACCCGGGACGTTCGTCTACATCCGGGGGTTTCAGGACAAGAGCAAAGTGGCCGAATACTTCGCCATCGAGAGTTACGACGGCGGGAATATCGTCAGCACGCTCGAAGCGCAGAACGTCCGGTTCGACACCGTGACCGGGCGGTGGAAAGCCTCGAAATACTTCACGCGGCACTATGAGGGGGAGCGCGAGATACTGACGAAATACACCACGCCGTTGGACACGGCGATCAACCTGATCGCTGCCGAGCTGGGGCGGACGCAGAACCTCGTTCAGACGATGAACTCGGTGCGTTTGCGGCGTTTCATCCGCCAGCAGCAGGCCAAAGGGTCGGACATGGTGCCGATTTTCCAGATCGAGGCCTATTCGCGGTGGGCTTATCCGTTGTCTACGTTCGTGTTGACTTTGATCGGAGTGTCGCTTTCGTCGCGCAAAGTGCGTGGCGGGACGGGGCTGCATATCGGGGTGGGGATCACGCTCTGTTTCACCTATATCGTGTTGATGCGTTTTACGGGCGAGTTTGCCAAAGGGGGGATGCTGCCTCCGGTGATAGCCGTTTGGCTTCCGAACGTGATTTATGCCGCGATCGGGGTCTACCTTTACCGCCAGGCGCCGAAGTAGGCGGTTTTTCGTGGCCTGTTTTTTGATGGGGTTGGGGTGCGGAACGAAGAACTGGATCGCCGTGCTGCGCGTTTTAGGGATTTGGGCCGTCGGCAGCTTTAGGATGCGTCAGCATCCTTCTAAAGAAGCGATTCAACTATTTCGGCGGTGAGCCGAAATAGAATGAATCGCGCAAGGCGCGCGAACAGAGAATAGGGCGAAGTAAACAAGTAAGCGAAACGTAGTTTCGCTCCGTCCCGCCGGGGCGCCCATCGGGCGTTTTGTTAGGGTTGTCTTTGCCTTATTAGCCGTCCGCCGCCCGCGCAGGGCAGTTTCAGGCGGCTCGAAGCTCGACCGCGCGCCGTAGCCTTAAGAGGGAAATCGTCAAGACTCGCTTGCGTGTTTTGACAAGATTTCCCCAGGCGCGCGAACAAAGAACGGCGCGCGAACTCCGTCGCCCGCCCGCCTAAATGGGGATTTCGCTCGTTTTGCGTCAGCAAAATCGAGATGA
>NZ_CAJTUJ010000197.1 GCF_910579375.1 uncultured Rikenella sp. | reverse complement strand
GGCGCGCGTCTGTCCTACGGGAGGGGACTGCCCTTACGCCGTGCGGGCGCACCCTTCGGGTGTTTTACTGGCCGCCTCTACCCCCGTTCTTCGTCCGCGCGCTGGAGGAAATCTTATTCAAACACGAATCACGTGTTTGAATGATTTCTTACTCCAGCAGTCGCGCGCGGTCGAGCTTTGTTCGCGCGCCGGGGGAAATCTTGTCAAAACGCACAAAGTGCATTTTGACGATTTCCCTCTTTAGGCGTCGGCGCGCGGTTTAGTTTGAGGGGACTGCGCTCGGGCCGCGCGGGCCCCACGTCCCGTGGACGGGAAATGCTCGCGCATTTCAACTGGCAGCCTCTACCCCAACAACGCGCAGCAACCCACGGTCTCTCAATCCCGGCGACCCTACACGGCGATCGGGGCCTTAATGGATGGCCACGGGTCGTAGCCTTCCAACGAGAAATCTTCGTAAGAAAATCCGAAAATATCCCGGACGGCCGGATTGATTCGCATCGTCGGCAACGGACGCGGTGTCCGGCTCAGCTGGATCTCCACCTGTTCCAGATGATTCAGATAGATGTGCGCATCGCCCAACGTATGGATGAACTCGCCCGGTTCGAGCCCCGTCACCTGGGCCATCATCAGGGTCAGAAGGGCATACGAGGCGATGTTGAACGGCACGCCGAGAAACAGGTCGGCTGACCGCTGATAGAGCTGACACGACAGCCGCCCGTCGGCCACGTAAAACTGGAACAAAGCATGGCAAGGCGGCAAAGCCATGGTCGGAATGTCGGCCACGTTCCATGCCGAAACGATGTGCCGACGGCTGTCGGGATTGTGCCGCAGCGAATCGACGACCTGAGCGATCTGGTCGATGTGTTCGCCGGAAGGGGTCGGCCAGCTCCGCCACTGGTAGCCGTAGACATGTCCGAGATCGCCCGTCGCCGGGTCGGCCCACTCGTCCCAAATCGTCACCCCGTTGTCATTGAGGTACTTGATATTGGTATCGCCGCGCAGGAACCACAGCAGTTCGTGGATGATCGACCGCAAGTGCAGCTTTTTCGTCGTCAGGCACGGAAATCCCTGGCTCAGGTCGAACCGCATCTGATAGCCGAATACGCTGACGGTGCCGGTGCCGGTTCGATCGCTCTTGCGCGTGCCGTGGTCGCGCACGTGGCGCAACAGGTCCAGATATTGTTGCATAGGATGTTCGATTCTCTCTCGGTTGCGGTGCAAATTAACGAAAATATCCCGACTCTCAAACCGCTTCGGCCACCACTTCGGCAATGTCGGCCACCCGCACCCGATCGTTGCCGGCTGCACGCTGAAGCGATTTTTTGCACTGGGGACAGCTCGTCACGATGGTTTCGGCACCGGTCGCCGTCAGGTTCCGCACGACGGTCGCCCCGATCCGGGTCTGCGCGGCCGTGTCCAGGGTCAGATTGGCGAGGCTGCCGCCGCAACAGTGCACGCGGTCTTTTTCGAGGCTCTCGGCGTTGGTCAGGGTCGCGACGTGAGAGAGCACATACCGCGGTTCGGCATAAATCCCCCGCAGCTCGCACGGGTCGTGATAGACATACGAGGACTGCACGACCGAAGTCTTGAGCCGCCCTCCGGCAATCAGCTCGGCGATATACTGGGTGTGGTGCAGAACGCGTATCCCCATATTTTTCAACTCTTTATACTCCTGCATAAAGCTCTTGTAACAGATGGGACAGCCGGTCACGAGGGTGGTAATCCCGTGGCGGCGGAACAGTTCGGTATTATACTGCTGCATCTTTTCCGCTGCAGGAAGGTTGCCGCTCAGCCGAATCGGACGGCCGCAGCAGACTCCGCCGTTTCGGTCGGCCCACCAGACGTCGACACCGGCGGCGGCGAAGATCTTCTCCATCGACCGCATCACGCCGGGGGTGAGCTGGGTCATACAGCCGGCAAAAAAGCCGACGCGGCCCTCTCCTTCCGAGCGGTCGGGGGCGGAGGCGAGAAATTCGTACCGGGGGGCATCGTACAAGGAGCTCTGACGGGCAAAACCTACACGGCTGCTCAACCGCAAGGTTCCCTGGTCGATCCCCACGGGACAGGCTTCGGCGCACCGGCCGCACATCAGGCAGGTGTCGGCCACTTGCGAGGTCAGGTGTCCGTACCGCCGGTCGCGCAGGAAATAGGCGGCCTGAATGTGATTGATGTTCAAGTCCGAAGCGATGGGACAGGGGTCAAGGCATATCCCGCACCGGGAGCAGGCTTGTATCTGGAAGTGGTCGAAGCTGCTCCCTTCGGGCTTCGACTGCACTTTGTAGGTGCGCAGAAAGATCAGCGGTATCTCTGTGAAGATGTGCATGTACCGCGAGTAAGGCATGGAGACGAAAAAGAGGCCGAGCACGATGGAGTAGGCCCACCAGGCGGGGTACTCCATGGCGGAAAGCATGCCCATCGGCACTACGGAAGCGAGCATATCGCCTGTCCCGCCGGTGAAGAAGCTGCCGCTGTCGTGCACGCCGCAGGTGACGGATTCGGCCAGATAACGCAGGGGAAAAATCAGCCACAGCGAGGCGAGGGCAATCCGGTCGAAGGGGGTGTGCCGGGTCGTCCGCCGCATTCCCATCATGCGCGAGTAGACGCGTTTCCCCCACGCCAGCGCCACGCCGCACAGCACAAAAATCAACAAACAGTCCATCAGCAGGGCGTAGTTGAAGTGCCGCACATAACTGGCGGGTTCTTCGGGGAAAAAGTACCGGAAAAAGACGTGGACGTGGGGCGGATTCACAGCGTCGTGGATGTAGGTGGAGGTCTCCAGCTTCCCAACGACGATCAACAGGAACCACCCCAGGGCCAGACTCATGTGCATGAACCCGAGCAGGGGGTTGGTCTTCCATATCTTCCGGTGAATGAGGCATTCCAAGAGGACTTCTTTCGTCGCTTTGAGGCTCTTGGCGCTGAAAAAGTTATGCCGAACAAGGGCTTTGTCTTCTTGCGGAAGCTCGACGAACCATTTGCCCCATTTCCAAAGGATGGCGCCGAATAACCATACGACGCCGAGGGTAAAGGGGATGACAAAGGGATCGAAATACCAGGGGGAACCGGCCATAACGCTATATCATTGTGTATTATCCGTTTGTTTATCTATTCTTTGAACCGGACGGAACCGTACCTTTCTTGAAAGAAAGGTACCCAAAGAACTTTTGCAGAGGT
>NZ_CAJTUJ010000196.1 GCF_910579375.1 uncultured Rikenella sp. | reverse complement strand
CCCGCAACTCACGTTGCCGTGGGCCCCGCAGGCTTCGTCCGCTTGAACTGAGAGCGAGTAGTGCGCCGAGGACGAACCTTACAAAAAGGAGCGGTAATGGAGCATTGTTTCTGTGGGTCGGACGCCCGGGAGGAACAGCAACTCTCGACGCGCAAGCGGCGTGTTGCGGGCCGACCGTGGGCAGGCGTCCGGCCCGCGCGGTTCTGCGAACCGCAATAAATGAAAAAAAAGGTGACGGCCTAATTTAGGATAGCTCCGATGGGCTTCGGGTAGAGAATGCAGATAGCTTGTGGGGCAGGCCTGTGGAGATAGAGGCTGCTGTTTGGGGTGGTTCCAGCCAGCTTTTGGGTAGAGGCGGCCAGTTTTCGAGTGCCGAGCGGCACCCCCGTTTATTCCGAGAGGCACCGCAACTGAAAACCATAGGCGCGGTAGTCCGCTCCGTTGGGTCTGAGCCATGTTGCGTAGAAGTTTAAGTTCATGCCATTGATTCCGCTGACCGTGGATGTCCGACAGTATCCGCCCCCGCCGACATTGCCCAGTGCGCCCGTATCCCGAGGGCGGTAGCCCGGGGCGTTAATGGATCTTTATGAATATCAATAAAATAAATCTATAAATCCGATTATTTATGCAAAAGCCTGGTGAAATCCGCGTGAGCGGTGGACGAAAAATGAAAATCGAAATCGATGGTCTGATCGGGGTGCCGGAGTGGTGGAGTTTCGAAGGGGGGGAGGAGCGTGCGGCGACTTACGAACGTTTCCGACAGCAGGTCGAACGGATCGGAAGGTCGGGAGCGCGAAAAATCGAGGTAAAAATCCGATCGATCGGAGGAAATGTGCAGGATGCGTTTCTTATCTATGATGCGCTCTGTGCGCTGGCGGAGGAGGGGGCTGAAATTACTACGGTGTGTTGCGGTTATACGGCTTCGGCGGCCACGATCGTGGCGCAGGCGGCGACTTCGGGAAGGCGGTATGTCGCTTCGACGGCGCTCTATCTGATTCATAATGCGACGACTACGCTCGACGGAAATGCGTTCGACGCGGAACGGACGGCCAGGTTGTTGGACAAAACGGATGAGCGGATGGCACAGATTTATGCGCGTCGTTCGGGGCGGCCGGTGGAGGAGTTTCGGGAGCGGATGGCGCGGGACGGAGGGCGAGGGGAGTGGCTTTCGCCCGAAGAGGCGGTCGAGGCGGGGCTGGCTGACCGGGTCGGAGGCGTTACGGCGTGGGGGGAGCTCCGGGAACGAGCTGCGGAGCGGATTCGTAATTGGTTTATTTCAGAGAAAAACGCACAAAAGGAAGAAAAAATGCCAGTTTCAGATGGATGTGCGGTTGTGGAGGCGTTGGCGGCGCGAGGCGGGGAGGAGGGAGATTTGCGTGGTCGGATCGGGCGTTCCGAAACGGCGCCGTCGGAGGATCCGGGAGTTGCTGTGGCGGGGTTGATAGAGGAGGATTTTACAGAGTTTTCGCACAACAGTCGAGCTTATCACTTGGATGCTTCGCGTTTACGAAAAAGTTTTTAACAAATTATTAACAATGTGGGTGGCGCGGATAGTGGGTTGGGCAGGCTGCGGTGGCTTTGAGGCCGTGGCTGCCCACTCCGAGTGCCGGGAGGCACCGCCCGCCCGGCGAACGCGTTCGCGCCACGGCGCGCGGAACAGGGAATTGCGCCGAGGCTGCATTCGAACGCGCAAACTGATTATTCCATCGCTCAAACTGACGGACGATTAGTCTCGACGTGATGATTAACCGAATCATTCACAATTTATTAACAATCAAACTTACTAAACAGAATGGGAAAAATTATTGAAAATCCGAAAAATTATACCGGAAACGAACTCGAATCGGTCTTCTTCAGACCCCTCGTCAGTGGGCCCGATGCGATGGAGCTCGGGATCCGGGTCATGTACAACATGCCGGTGCCGACGACGCTCAATTTCTGGAAGCGCGGGACGGATCTCCTGCAACGCTATGCGGCGGGGTGGAAGGGTAGCGAGGCGGCGGATAAATACCAGAAGGTGATTCAGTTACACAAGGTGAAGGCCGAAATGGGTTATGCGGCGGAGGACTATTTCGCGATGGTCTACGAACGGATCGTCGGGCGCCCGGAGGTCAATCTGGGCGATTTGTCGGGCACGGAGCTTGAAGAGGCCGAAACGACGCTCTTCCGCGAGGCGATCGCCGAGGCGATTCGGGCGACGATGTGGGTCGGCGATACGGAACGGGCCAGCGGGTTCAATACGTTTGACGGATTCCTCAAACGGCTGGTGGCGGACACGGGGACGGGGGCGGAGGATGTGAAGCGGGTCGCGATGTTGCCGATGGGGACGGCGGGGAATGCCGAAAAGCTCTTCCGGGCGATCTATGCGGAGGCGCCGGCGCAGCTCCGGGCGATGAAGGGGGACGGGAGACTGGTGCTGCTGGTGACGCGCGATGTGGCGGAAAATTATGAGGAGAGCCTGCTCAGCGGGTCGCTGGACAGCGTCCGGGCGGCGCGGATCAATGGGATCGATCGGTTGTCGTTCCGGGGGATTCCGGTGGTGGACATCCAGGCGGAGGGGTATCTCGAAACGGTGGGCGATTTGCCGACTTCGTGGGCGATCCTGACGGACAGCCGAAACCTGGCGGTGGCGGTCAATACGGCGGATTTCCCGGGGTCGGAGGTCGCGATGTGGTACAATCCGGATCAGATGGAGAACAGACAGCGGGCAACGTTCATGGCGGGGTGCGACTATCTGCTGCCGGAGCTGATCGTGACGGCCTACTCGGAGGTCTAACGGTGCGTGTTTTGCCGCTGCGGCGGAGGGTGGGTGGGTCGGAACGCAGAAGAATGAATCGCGCAGGCGCGCGAACAAAAAACGGGGCAAGGAATTGGGCCGAGGCTGCCTTAGCGATACGTAGTATCGCTCCGTCCCGCCGGTGCGCCCATCGGGCGTTTTGCTAGGGTTCTCTTTGCCTTATTAACCGGACGCCGCCCGCGCAGGGCAGTTCCGTCCGGCTCGAAGCTCGACCGCGCGCGACTGCTGGAGAAGGAAATCATTCAAAGCGTCTTGCGCTTTGAATAAGATTTCCGTCAGCGCGCGGACAAAGAACGGGGGGTAGAGGCTGGCAGTAAAACGCCCTGTGGGCGCACCTGCCCGGCAGACGCGTTCGCGCCACGGCGGGCGGCCTTTATTACT
>NZ_CAJTUJ010000195.1 GCF_910579375.1 uncultured Rikenella sp. | reverse complement strand
AAGTAACTGACCACCCAACCCTGCATTTAAATTGCATCACTGCGGCTCTCTGAGCCGCGCGGGCCGAAGCCTCCCCCAGCGGAGGCCCGCAACTAACGTTGCTATAGGCCTCGCAGGCTTCGACCCTCACAAGCACTGTCCCCCATTCACCACCCTATTCTCAGAAGTTCGTCCTCGGCGCGCCCCCCACGCGCCGCGAATGCGTCGCTGCGCCCGAGGACGGCGATTCCTCTCGGAATCGCGCTATTCGCTCTCGCCCCAAAGCTATTGATAAGAGCACCGCCCCTCAAAAAAATCCCAAAAGTTAAAAGTCGAACAGTGTCGGTTCGATATATCGCGGTTTTTCCGTCCCTCCCTCCTCTGGAGTCCCCCGCTCCTCGCTCGACGAGACCTCAGCCTCGGCCACAACCACCTCCTCCGTCTCCTCCGCCATTTCTACTTCCGCTTCCGCCGGAAGAGCCTCGTTCACCGCCTCGGCCAACGCCTCCGTCCGCACCACGATCTCCGTATCCGTACTCTCCGCCCCCAGTTCCGTCTTGATCTCCAGCAACGCCGCCCGAATCCGTCCCAGGTGTTCCAGAATCTGGACATCCCGTTTCAACGAATTTTTGTTGTCCTTGATGTACTTTTCCGCCCCCGCCAACGTCATCCCCTTCTCCTTCACCAAATGGTAGATCAGCTTCAGGTTCTCGATATCCTCCGGCGTAAAAAGCCGGTTTCCCTTGGCATTCTTTTTCGGTTTGAGCACGTCGAACCGCTTCTCCCAGAAACGAATCAACGAGGGATTCACGTCGAACATTTCGGAGACTTCGCCCATGCTGAAAAACATCTTTCGAGAGCCCTTTTTCTTATCGGTCATACGGAAAATCGAGGTTTCGGTTCAGTCTGCCAAGATAGCGATTTTTTCCATACCTTTGACCACCGGATGCAAAAGCGACACACCATACGAGGCACCGTGACAACCGGACGCCGGCTGGGCCGGACGCTCGGTTTCCCGACCGCCAACATCGAACTCGCCGCCACCGACCGGAGTCGGGACAAAGAGCAGAACGGCGTTTGGCTGGCCCGAGCAGCATGGGATGACGACGACAGCACCCAACGGCGGTGGGCATTGGTCAACATCGGAACCGCCCCGACCGTGACGCAGGAAGAGAAGACCAAAGCCGAAGCCTGGCTGTTCGATTTTTCCGGCGATCTGTACGGACGGGAGCTCCGGCTCGACCTTTTACACTACCTCCGGCCCGAACGGAAATTCGCCTCGGTGGAGGAGTTGCGCCGGGCGATGGAAGAAGACAAAGAAAATGCACTCAATATCATAGCACAGGATGAGTTTACCTTATAAAGTGGCCGACATGTCGCTGGCCGAATGGGGCCGCAAAGAGATTGAAATCGCCGAACACGAGATGCCGGGCCTGATGGCTCTGCGCAAGAAATACGGGCCCTCGAAGCCTTTACAGGGGGCAAGGATCATGGGGTCGCTGCACATGACGATCCAGACGGCGGTATTGATCGAAACCTTAGTGGAGCTGGGGGCAGATGTGCGGTGGTGCTCCTGCAACATCTTTTCGACACAGGATCACGCAGCGGCGGCCATTGCGGCAGCCGGGGTGCCGGTTTTCGCTTGGAAGGGAGAGACGCTGGAGGATTACTGGTGGTGCACGCGCGAGGCGCTCACCTTTCCGGACGGCAAAGGGCCGCACCTGATCGTAGACGACGGCGGGGATGCCACCCTGTTGATCCACAAAGGGTTTGCAGCAGAGGACGACGCTTCGGTTTTAGATCGGACGGCGGCGAATCACGAAGAACAGGTCATCCTGAACCTGTTGAAAGAGACTTTGAAAACCGACCCGGGCAAGTGGCACGCAACAGTAGAAGAGTTGCGAGGGGTTTCGGAGGAGACCACCACGGGGGTGCACCGGCTCTACCGGATGATGGAGCGCGGAGAGCTGCTCTTTCCGGCCATTAATGTCAATGATTCGGTCACGAAATCGAAGTTCGACAACCTGTACGGCTGCCGGGAGTCGCTGGCGGACGGCATCAAGCGGGCGACGGACGTGATGATCGCTGGCAAAGTGGTGGTAGTCTGCGGTTACGGGGATGTGGGCAAGGGGTGCGCGGCGAGCATGCGGCATTATGGCGCCAGGGTCATTGTGACGGAGATCGACCCGATCTGCGCTTTGCAGGCGGCGATGGAGGGTTTCGAGGTAAAGACGGTCGAGGATGCTTTGCCGGAGGGGAATATCTATGTCACCACGACGGGGAACCGGGATATCATCACGCTGGAACACATGCGACAGATGCGGGATCAGTCGATCGTCTGCAACATCGGCCATTTCGACAACGAGATTCAGATGGATCGCCTCAACGCATTCGAGGGGGCGACGCGCACGGAGATCAAACCGCAGGTCGACCGCTATACGTTCGCGGAAGACGGACACTCGATTTTCATTCTGGCCGAGGGACGGCTGGTGAACTTAGGCTGTGCGACGGGCCATCCGTCGTTCGTCATGAGCAACTCGTTCACGAACCAGACGTTGGCACAGCTCGACCTGTGGCAGCGGGATTACGAGACGGGGGTCTATAGGCTGCCGAAACACCTGGACGAGGAGGTGGCCCGGCTGCATCTGGAGCAGATCGGAGCTCATCTGACACGCCTGACACCGGCTCAGGCAGACTATATCGGAGTTTCGGTCGACGGGCCGTATAAAGCGGACTTCTATCGGTACTGATCCGGTACTTCCTATTCATTTTCATGCGGTCTGCAGCTCCGGCGGCAGGCCGTATTTTTATGCTCGGGGCGGAAGATTCGGATCACACAACGTCCGCCCCGGGCTTCCGCGAAAGAGCCAATGGCGCGCTGAACGGCGTCGGTGGCAATGGTTACAGCTGGGCTTCTACGGTCAGCGGTACTGGTGGCATGAACTTGAGTTTCGGTGTGACATGGATCGGCCCCAGCTACTCGAGCAGCCGTGCCTACGGTTTTCCGTTGCGTTGCCTCTCGGAATAAATAGGAAGGTGAGTGCGAGGGCGATTAGGGTAGAGACGGCCCGGTTCGAGTGCCGAGCGGCACCGCCCCGGGCTTCCGCGACGCGGGAGACTATGGACGATTGGGAGGAGTGGTAAATGTCGGCGGCAGCGGATACAGTTGGTCTGTTGCAACCAATAGCATTCACAGTATATTTTTGGCTT
>NZ_CAJTUJ010000194.1 GCF_910579375.1 uncultured Rikenella sp. | reverse complement strand
TGGGGCCCGCGCGGCCCGAGCGCAGTACCCTCAAACTAAACCGCGCGCGACTGCTGGAAAAGGAAATCATTCAAACGCGTGATGCGCGTTTGAATAAGATTTCCGCCAGCGCGCGGACGAAGAACGGAGGGTAGAGGCTGCCATTTGCCCACCGCGGGCACGCGGGGCCTGCCCGGCCCGAGGGCAGTACCCTCCCGTAGGACGACGCGCGCCACGCCTAAAGAAGCGATTCAACTATTTCGGCAGTGAGCCAAATATAGATGAATCGCGTAAGGCGCGCGAACAAAGAACTGCATGCGAAAAAACTCGACCCTGTCAAAAAGTCGTCGCCCGCCCGCGTAAAAGGGGATTTCACTCATTTTGCATTAGCAAAATCGAGATGAAATCCTAGCGGGCGACGGCAAATGCGGCGGAGCGACAGCGGAGCCGCAGTGAGGCGGACACGGGGCAGAGAACTGGGCTTTGCGTTGGGCTGTGCTTGTTCTTCAGGCGGGAAAGCCGATTGCGGTTTTCCCGCCGCGCTGGGCCGAGCATGGGGGCGAGCTTTGGGCTGGACTGTAGGCTGAACATTTGCGACCCTTTAGGGTCGCTGGACTTGCGCGCTGGGCCTTCGCCCACCCCCGGAGCGCGCAGCCCGAACCCGACAGAATTGGGCGGTGAATGGGTTGTTGCTTTTGCGGCTCTTTGAACCACGTAGTTCGCCACCATCCCACGCGGCGGACTGCAACTCATCGGAGCTCGTTGCACTCTCCGCTGGCGGCGACTGCAAACAGGGCATGGACGAATGAGCTCTGTTTCTGCGGTTCTGCGAACCGCAGACCCTGTCGCCCTAGCGCGAAGCGCCTCAGGGGGGATGGGTGACAGGCCGAACTCAAAAACAGTGGGATGAACTTTGGGCTGTGCTTTGGGTCAATCTTCTGCGGCTCGCAGAGCCGCGCGGGCCGAAGCCTTCGGCCGCGGAGGCCCGCAACTCGCTATGCTCGTTTTAGGCCCCGCAGGTTTCAACCCGCTAAGGCAATTGGACTTTCTTAGGCTTGGTTGCGTCTCGTTGCGCTACCGCTGGCGGCAAACAGCTGGAGGTCAAGAGCGATTAGCGCGATTCCGTTCGGAATCGCCGTCCTCGGCAAGAGCGACGCATTAGCGGCGCGAGGGGGGCGGCCGAGGACGAACTTGAAAGAATGGATGAACTTTGAGTGGTGGGTTGGGCTGTGCTTTGGGTTGATCTTCTGCGGCTCGCAGAGTTCCGTCCCCGCCCCGGGCTACCGCTACTACACCTCGGGCGTGCTGGGCGGCATCGGCCATTACGGTTACAGCTGGTCGTCTACAACCAACCGCACGGTTAGCGGTATCTACGGGCGATTCTTGTGGTTCAATTCGCAGGGCCTCGATCCCAGCGATGCGAACGACCGTGCCACGGGTCGTCAGTTGCGTTGCCTCTCGGAATAAACGGAGAGGAGCAGTTGCTCGACCGAGCGGAAAAGACGAAACTCCGCCAGGCGGGTCTTGGAAGTTAAAGTGGCAGAAATTGGCAGGAGGAGATAGGGGCCGGGAAAGCCCCGATCACCAGAGTAAGTAAATATGAATTCGTTATTGTTGCCGTTACAAGGGTTGTTAGTCGGTTTCCTGGCCTCGGTGCCATTGGGGCCGATCGGCGTCATCTGTATCCAACGGACTTTGAACGGTACACACCGCAGCGGCTTCTTCTCCGGACTCGGTGCGGCGACGGCTGACACGTTGTTCGCCACGCTCGCCGTCTTTTCCCTATCGTTCATGACCGATTTTATGAACGCCCATAAGCATTGGTTTACGGCGATCGGGGGGATTCTGATTATCGTGGTCGGCTTTTCGATCTTTTACAAACGGGTCAGGAGGGCCAGCCAGCGCAGGCAGACCCGGAGCAGCTTGCTGAGCGACTACCTCTCGATCTTTTTTCTGACGTTGACCAATCCGGCTTATATTCTGGTATTCATTACTCTGTTCGCCGCGCTGGGGATTAGCAGCGAGGGGGGGCAGACGGGAGGAAATCTGTCGCTGATCTTCGGCGTGCTGGTGGGGGCGGCGTGCTGGTGGTTTCTGCTGACCTATGCGGTGAACAAACTGCGGAGGAGGTTTCGGCTCAGGCACCTTTGGTGGATCAACAAAATTACGGGGGCGGTGATTATCCTTTTCGGGGTCTTGCTGGTATTGAGTCTGGTGGTGGATTTGGGGCCGGTGGAGCGGATCTTAGCTTAAATTCCGACAATGAAAAAAAAGATTATTATTGCCATAGACGGTTATTCGTCCTGCGGGAAAAGTACTTTTGCCAAAGCGGTGGCGGCGAAGTTGGGTTATATTTTTATCGACACGGGGGCGATGTATCGTGCCGTGACGCTGTTCGCCATGCGGAACGGTTTGACGGACGATCCGGAGGCGCTGGCGGAGAGGCTGCCGGAGGTGCGGATCGATTTCCGGTTCGATCAGGAGACGGGGCACAGCGATGTCTATTTGAACGACGAGAATGTCGAAACGGAAATCCGTCGTATCGATGTGAGCAATCGGGTGAGTGGGGTGAGCTGCATTCCGGCGGTGCGGGCCAAGCTGGTGGCAATGCAGCAGGAGATGGGGCGGCGCAAGGGGGTGGTGATGGATGGGCGGGATATCGGGACGATGGTTTTTCCGGAGGCGGAACTGAAGATTTTCATGACGGCGGATCCGCGTGTACGGGCGGAGCGGCGTTATAAGGAGTTGATTGCAAAGGGGGAAGAGATCTCGTTGGCTGAAATCGAACGGAATATCCGTGAACGGGATCATCAGGATGAGACGCGGGCGGTGAGTCCGTTGCGTCGGGCGGCGGATGCGGTGGTGCTGGATAATAGCGGGATGACGGTAGAGGAACAGATGCGGTGGATCGACTTGCGTTTGGCCGAGTTGGAGTAAGGCTCGTTGTGGTGGGGAGGGGGTTGGGGCCGAGGACTGTTTCATTTGGGGTGGCGGACGGCGATTGGGCCGAACAGATTAAGCGATACGTAGTATCGCTCCGTCCCGCCGGTGCGCCCATCGTTTTGTTAGGGTTGTCTTTGCCTTACTAACCGGACGCCGCCCGCGTAGGGCAGTTTCAGACGGGACAAAGCTCGCCCGCGCGCGACTGCTGAAGTAGGAAATCATTCAAAGCGTAAAACGCTTTGAATAAGATTTCCGCCAGCGCGCGGACAGAGAACAGGGGTAGA
>NZ_CAJTUJ010000193.1 GCF_910579375.1 uncultured Rikenella sp. | reverse complement strand
GTCGGGAGTTGTCGTACCTCCCGGGCGTCCGTCCGCACAAAGTTCGGCTACATGGGGCAGCTCCGCCCCATTGTCCATCGGCCCACTCCTTCCCCGTTTATTCCGAGAGGCAACGCAACTGAAAACCGTCACCACGATTGCTCGCATACGAAGGATGCATGCCCGTCGCACCGAACAACAAACGCCAGGCATAAGTGCTGTTGCTAACAGTCGAAGCTGCCCAGAGAATTCCTCCATAACCGGCTTGATCCAGTGCACCCGTATCATGATAGCGGTAGCCCGGGGCGGGGCTGCTCATTCCTCAGTAGGATGGATGCTTTCGGAGACTTCGAGTTGCAGCACGGGGAATTCCTTGTCAGCCTGGACAATAGCCCCCCAAAAAGCGAGAAGGCGCCCGGTGGAATTTCCACAAGGCACCTTCTATAGAGCCACTTCCCCTCCCTACTCCGTCATCGCCCTGTTGAGCAGATGAATCACCTTGCTGATCTCCATAAACGACGCCCCCTTCGCCGCCCCGAACGAGCCCCCGACCACCACCACCAAATCCTCATTCGCAATCTTCCCCGCCCGTTCCAGAATCAGGAGCATCTGATAACTGAACCGATCATGCGCAATCGCCGGCTCCGCATACGCCGCATGCACCCCGTACGAGAGCGCCAGCTCCCGCATCACATGCTTCCTGTAACAGAGCGCATAGACCGGTTTTTCGCCCCTGAACGCCGCCAGATAACGCCCCGTCCGCCCCGACAACGTATCGATCAGCACCGCCTTGACCGGCAGATTCGTACACGCCCTGACCGCCGACCTCGCCAACTGCGCCGTAATCTCGTTATTGATCCTCACCATATTGACATCGATAATCGGCTCCACCTCCTGCTCGATCGCCAGCGCGATTTTCGTCATCGCCTTGACCGCCTCCACCGGATACTTTCCGTTCGCCGTCTCACCGCTCAACATGATGGCATCCACCCGTTGGAAAATCGCATTCGCCACATCGCTCACCTCCGCCCTCGTCGGCCTCGGATTATTGATCATCGAATGCAGCATCTGCGTCGCGATAATGACCGGTTTTTTACTTTCGATACACTTTTGGACGAGATTTTTCTGAACGATCGGAATCTGTTCCGCATGCAATTCGACCCCCAAATCCCCCCGCGCCACCATCACCGCATACGTATGATCCAGAATTTCGTCGATATGATCCACCCCCTCCTGGTTTTCGATCTTCGATATGATCTTGATCGTACTGTGCTCCGCATCCAGAATGCGTTGGATTTCAATCAAATCCTCCTTATTTCGGACGAACGAATGAGCGATGAAATCGAGATTCATCCTCACCGCCCAGTGAATATACTCGACATCCCGTTCCGTGAGCGCCGGCAGATGGAGATGCACCGCCGGAATATTGACACTTTTCCGTCCCTTGATCACCCCGCTGTTCCTGACCCTCGCGATCAGCGCCCCGTCGATTTTGTCCGTCACCTCCAGCGCGATATCCCCGTCGTCGATCAGGACATCCACCCCGACCGGCACCTCGTCGAATATATCCTTATCATTCAGAAAGATACAATCCCTCGACGAGAGCCGTTCGTTATCGTCCGTTCCGCGCAGCGCGATCTGTTCCCCCTCCTCCACCTCCACCCCCTCGTCCGCCATCCGGGTAGTCCGAATCTCCGGCCCTTTGGTATCGACCAGTATGGCGATTTTTTCCGAGACCGCCCTTACGTTATTGACAATTTCCGTCGCCCCATCGAACGACGTATGCGCCGAGTTTATCCGGACGACATTCATCCCTTCGGCATACAGAGCGCGTATAAACTCGACTTCGCAATGTCTGTCCGAAATCGTAGCTACTATCTTGGTTTTCTTTTCCATCTTATTGTTGGTAGTGTATCGGTTCTATTCTTTTAGGCTCTATTGTCTTTAGCACGAGGCATCACCTCAGTCCAAGGTCAGCCGATTTTCGCATGCCACTCGTCCCCGTTTATTCCGAGAGGCAACGCAACTGAAAACCGTAGACCCGGATATGTTCGCAACTGGCTTGAACATCGTCAGTGACAGCACGTAATCCGTAACCGTTCGTATCGTAGTCCGAAGCAGACCACATAGATCCTTCCCGGCCGACAACGCCCAGCGCGCCCGAGGTGTTGTTGCGGAAGCCCGCCTCGCGGTAGCCCGGGGCGGGGCTTATGCAGTCCGCCGCCAGCGGTGAGCACAACGAGCCCCATCGAGTTGCAGTCGCCGCAGGGGGTAGCGGCAGACTGGGCGCCCCTGCGGGTCGCAGAGTTTCGCCCCGTTTATTCCGAGAGGCAACGCAACTGATAACCGTTGTCGCGACTGCCCGAGGTACTGGATGCGAGATATTGCGTGTCAAATCCCATGCACATGCTACCGATCTCACCATCTTCTGAGGTGGCCGACCTGCTGAATCCGCCGTTGCCGACGCCCATCAGCCCGCCATTGGCTCTCTCGCGGTAGCCCGGGGCGGGGCGATCGTCGCAACCGACCGGGTTACCCCTACTCCAATGGCCGCCTCTACCCCAAATTAAAGCCAAGACGGGCTATCTTTTGAGTACCGAACGGCCCGGGCTTCCGCAACGCCCACTCCGGCACGACCGGGCTTAATGGGAACCGGGGATACAGTTGGTCGTCTTCAGTGGACGATGCCAACGGTTTCCGTTTGTATTTCAGCGCGACGTGGACGACCAACGATGCAAACTATCGTTCCTACGGTTTTCAGTTGCGCTGCCTCTCGGAATAAACGGTGCCGCTCGGCACGCGAAAGCTGGCCGGGTCTACCCTAATTAGGTGCCTCTACACTATCTGGCTTGACGTTGGCGGGCCGGGCGCCCGGGAGGAACGGCAACTCTCGACGCGCGAGCGGCGTGTTTCGGGCCTACCGGGGAGAGGCGGTCGGCCCGCGCGACCTGAAAGGGTCGCAAAAACACTACCTATTCGTTCTGGGTACGACAACAGTTCGCCGCCAGCGGGGGCGCAACGAGCTCCGTCGAGTTGCAGTCCGCCGCGTGGGGTGGCGGCGAACTGCGCGGCTCAAAGAGCCGCAAGAGCTCGACCAAAGGGTCAGCCCAAAGCACGACCAAAAGTTCAGCCTAATTCTTTCGGTTTCGGGCTGCGGCGTCTGGCCCGCGCGACCCTAAAGGATCGCAAAAGCTCGGCCCATTTACCGCCCAATCTTTCGGTTTCGGGCTACGGCGTCCGGCCCGGGCATCAAAGATGCCCCGCCGCAGGTCCGGCGATTCTACGAGTCCCAGAAGCACTTCCCCATTCTCGGAAGTTCGTTCTCGGAGCGTCCC
>NZ_CAJTUJ010000192.1 GCF_910579375.1 uncultured Rikenella sp. | reverse complement strand
TAAAGTCAGACCAAGAAAGGGTAGAGGCCGCCGGTTATTTAGGATAGATCCGATCAGTTGGTTAGGGTAGAGGCTGCCCGATTCTTTGGGGTAGACCCGGCCCCTTGCCCCCCGCGAGCGGCACCCCCGTTTATTCCGAGAGGCAACGCAACTGAAGACCGTTGGCACGGTGGTGCGAGTTGCTGGGATCGAGGACCTGCGAGTAGAACCACAAGAACCGCCCGTTGATACCACTGACCGCAGACGACCAGCTATAGCCGTAGTTGCCGACGTGCCTTGCTATGCCCTCCCAGCCCGCGCGACCGAAGTCGCGGTAGCCCGGGGCGGCGCTCAGCGCCCCGAGCCAGATAAAACGAGCCAGATAAAACGAATCAGATAAACCGAGCCGGATAAAATGAAACAGCCGGATAAAACGAAAAAACGGGCCGCCGTCCCCGGCGCCCGTTTTGATTTTGTTTTCCGTCAACGTCTCTCCCCCGCTTTCGGTTTCCGTCCCTTCGGCCTGCGTATCACCTGAATCCCCTCCCGCTCCAAGTGCCGATAAAACGTCCGCTCGTTGAGTTCCACCGTTTTGCAAATCTCGCTCACCGACATCTGATTATTCGTGTTGTACATCCGGATCGCGAAATCCAGCTTGTGCATAATCTCCCGATGCGGCCCCTTCGGCCTCCCCGCCGCCCTGGCATCCTCCATCCCCTCCTCCGGTCTTTTCGTCCCCCTCGTTCCCCCCGGTCTCGTTCCCAGCTCCATCCCCCTTTTCGAGCGCATCTCCCCCGCGACCCCTCTGTTGAAATCGAGCCACGGTTCGTCCAGCGCCCTGATCGCCGCCCCCTTCCGTTCCAGCCTTTCGATCAGTAGCGCCATCTCCTCCTTGCACCGACAGACATCCGCCGCCCTCGAGACCACCAGCGTATCCCCCCTTCTGAGCAGCCTGAGCAGCCGGTTCAGCTCCTCCGCCCCCGTCGTTTCGAAGAAAATATTTCCGCTCGTAACCCCCGCCTCGATCAGCGCCTCTATTTTCTCCTGTGCCTCCGCATCCCCCGGTTCGAATCTGAAATAACCCCGTATCATACGCTCGCCAAAATTAAACCCTAATCCGTGTTCCCCCGTGTGTTCGGAAAACCGTTCGGTTATTCGAAATCAATTGTTACAAATGTAGCGATAAATGCGGATATACGTATAATTGCGACAGAAAATATTATAACACTGACACATATGTCGCTTAACTTGCGACCGTTTCCGGGCGAAAGGCGGTTCGATTCGAGGGGTTCGAATAACCGAACGTTTTTTCGTATACCCCCCTCCCCGGTTAGCCGTTAGAATAGGCCCATCCGTTGCCTCGCCCACGGAATCACCAACGCCGCCGGCTCCCCCGCCTCCAGCAGCTCCCGCATTTTCAGCATGTACGGCTCCGAGTGCCGATAAAACGCCCTGAGCCCCCCGCACAGCGCATTGACCCTCTCCTCCGGATTTCGTTCCGACGGCACGAACCTGTGCTTCGGACACTCCCCCCGACATAAGTGCAGATACCCGCACCTCAGACACTCCGTCGGCAGCGCATTCCGTTTCTCCAGCCCGAACCGGAACTGCTCCCCCGACCCCGCCATCGTTCGTAGCTCCCCCGTCGCGATATTTCCTCGCCTGTACTCCGGATAGACAAAGTGGTCGCACGCATAGACATCCCCATTATGCTCCACCGCCAGCGCATCCCCGCACGTTTCGCAGAACGCGCACAGCCCCGGCCTGACCCCGCACCATCCCGCCAGCGTCACGTCGAACATCTGGACGAAATAGCTCCCCACATCCCCCGTCACCCACTCGTCGAACACATCGTTCAGAAACCTTCCGTAGGCCTCCGCCCCCACCGACCACTCCGCCCTGTGCGCCTCCGGATCCCCCGGTTCCACAATCACCTCCCTCGGCCACCCCTCGATCCGTTTCACATGCTCCACCACCGGCAGGAACTGCATGAACCGGCTCCCGATCCCCTTCAGGAAACGGTAAATCTCCCTCCCCCTTCCCTCGCTGGCCGCCCCCACCGCCGAGAGCGTATTGAACTCCGCCCCCTGCTCCTTCAGCCGCTCAATCCCCCCCATCACCCGGTCGAACGTCGATTCCCCCGCCCGATCCCTCCGGTTCGCATCATGTACCTCCCTCGGCCCGTCGATCGAGACCCCCACCAGAAACTCCTCCTCCGCAAAGAACCTCGCCCATTCGTCCGTGAGCAACGTCCCGTTCGTTTGTATCGAATTTTCGATCCGTTTCTCCCCCCTGTACATTTTTTGGAACTCCACCGCCTTTCGGTAGAACTCCCTTCCCGCCAGCAGCGGTTCCCCACCGTGCCAACAGAACGACACCACCGGCACCTGATTCGCCTCGATATACTGTTTGACGAACCTTTCGAGCAGCTCGTCGCTCATCACCTCCGCCGCATGTGCCTTCGGCGCCAGCCTCGCCTTGTCCAGGTAGTAACAGTACGTACAATCCAGGTTACACGTCGCCCCGACCGGTTTGACCATGGCCCCGACCGCCCTGGGTCCTTTTCGTTTGATCGCATCCGCGAAAGTGAGCGTAGCTTTTTTTCTCATATCTTTGCAAAGATAGGCGTTTCGTCCTTACCTCGAACAGCGTGTCCCTCGTCGCGTGAAGAGGGTTGGGCCGGCGCCTTGCGTATGCGGTTAGACCCGGCCAAAGCATCCCGTAGGGATGCGCTCTGAAGTTTTTTCGGTTCCTTTTGTTCACAACCGACGCTGCCAGCGAGTGCAATGCAAACGCAGTTTGCAAATTGCCGAGCGGCGAGGAGGAACCGAGTAGCGTACCGAGAGCAGAGACCGTTTACGGGCTTTGCCGAGGTAGCACGAGGAAGCCGAAGGCAACGCGAAGCCAACGAGAACAGTTCCAGCCGGGGCAATGACTAGACGCGCGCCACGCCTAAAGAGGGAAATCGTCAAAATGTGCTGGCACGTTTTGACAAGATTTCCCCAGGCGCGCGAACGAAGAACGGGGCAAAGATTTGGGCTGTCGGCAGCTTTAGGATGCGTCAGCATCCGTCTAAAGTTTTTTTGGTTCTTTTTGTTCACAAAAAGAACAGTTCGAGGCGGAACAAAGCTCGACCCGCGCGCGACCGCTGGATAAGGAAATCATTCAAACGCGTAGTTCGCGTTTGAATAAGATTTCCGCCAGCGCGCGGCTAGAGAACGGGGGTAGAGGCTGCCAGTGGAAATGCGCGAGCATTTCCCGTCCACGGGACGTGGGGCCTGCCCGGCCCGAGGGCAGTACCCTCCCGTAGGACAGCCGCGCGCCCCGCCTAAAGAAGCGATTCAGCGATTT
>NZ_CAJTUJ010000191.1 GCF_910579375.1 uncultured Rikenella sp. | reverse complement strand
TTTGTCCCGCCTGAAACTGCCCTGCGCGGGCGGCGTCCGGGTGACCCCGGCGAGACGGGAAATGCTGCGCATTTCCACTGGCAGCCTCGGCCCTATTCTCCGCGCGCGGGCCTCACTTAAGACACAGAGGGGACACCAACCAAACACCCAACGGGGATCGCCACCTATCCGAAAACCGACGGATCGAAAGAATTTTAACCCTCGGAAAGCTATTCTTCCACCGAATGGCACTATTTTTGTAACTTCACAAACCCGATATATCCATTAACCCACGAAAAAAGATGAAACGATTACTGATTCTGGGCGCTGTGGCGACCCTCGTCGCTGCTTGCGGCCCGAAACAAAACGCGAAACCCGATCCGCTGGTCGTGGCGAACGACTCGCTCTCGCAGGTGATCGCCGCCAAAGACTCGATCATCAACGACGCCTTCAACAGCATCGGCGAAATCGCGGCCAGCATAGACCGAATCGCTGAACACGAACGGCTGGTGACCGCTGCGGCCGCCTCAGGAAACGAGCTCTCGAAACCGATGAAAGAGCGAGTGGCGGAAAACATCACAGCCATCAGCGAACTGCTCGACAAAAACCGCGCGGCGATCGCCCGGTTGCAGGTGTCGGCCGACAAACTCAAAGAGGCCCGCGTGCAGATCGGAGGACTCGAACGGCTCATCACCCAGTTGCAGGAACAGCTCGACCAAAAGAACACCCAACTCGCGTCGCTGACCGACCAGGTAAAGGCTCTGAAGGTCGAAATCGCTGCGCTGGGACATACGGTCACCAACCTCGAACAGGACAAAACCGAATTGCAGGGAGCCGTAGCCGAACAGGATGCCCAGCTGCACACGGTCTACTACATCGTCGGGAAAGAAAAAGAGCTGCTCGACGACCAGATCATCGACAAGAAGGGCTTTATCGGACGCACCCGCGTGATGAACGATCAGGCCAAGCTGGACGACTTCACGGTTGCCGACGACCGGGTGATCGAACGGATTCCGATCGGCAAAAACCGGGTGCGGATCGTCACGATTCACCCCGAAACGAGCTACATCCTCATCAAGGGCGACAACAACCAGATCGAAGAGTTGGTGATTACCGACAAGGACGCTTTCTGGCAGAACTCCAGAATGTTGGTCATCTCGCACAGATAGGCGACACGGCCACTCAACGAGTCGACCGGGGCTTCTCTTCCACGCAAGAGGAGCCCCGGCCTTTTTTATTTTGCCCGGGCCGTTTTGCCGGCGACCGGGGAGACGTTATTTTTGTAACCGACTTTTACACCCCCCGACTATGAAAATCGGAAACCTGGAGCTGGGCCCCGTGCCGCTCTTTCTGGCCCCCATGGAGGATGTCACCGACCCGTCGTTCCGCTACGTCTGCAAGCGGTTCGGGGCAGACATGATGTACACGGAGTTCGTCTCGGCCGACGGGCTGATCCGCGATGCGCGCAAGTCGCTCGCGAAGCTCCGGCTGGCGGACGAGGAGCGTCCGATCGGGATCCAGATCTACGGCAACGAGATCGAACCGATGGTCGAGGCGGCAAGGATGGCCGAGGCGGCGGGGCCGGAGGTGATCGACATCAATTTCGGATGCCCGGTCAAAAAGATTGCGGGGCGGGGAGCCGGGTCAGGCATGATGCGCGATGTCCCCAAGATGGTGGAGATGACGAGGCGGATCGTACAGGCGGTGAGGTTGCCGGTGACGGTCAAGACGCGGCTGGGGTGGGACGAAGAGTCGAAAAACATCGAGGAGATCGCCCTACGGTTGCAGGACGTGGGGATTCAGGCGCTGACGATCCACGGGCGGACGCGGGCGCAACTCTATCGGGGCGAGGCGGACTGGACGCTGATCGGGGCGGTGAAGAACCATCCGTCGATCCGGATTCCGATCATCGGCAACGGGGACATCGATTCGGGGCCGAAGGCGGCGCAGATGCTGGAGCGTTACGGGGTGGACGGGCTGATGATCGGGCGGGCGACTTTCGGGCGGCCGTGGATTTTCCGCGAGGTGCGGCACTTTCTGGAGACGGGGGAGGAGCTTCCGCAGCCGACGGTGAGGGAGCGGGTAGCGCTGGCTCGGGATCACCTGGCGCGGTCGGTGGAGCTCAAGGGGGAGCGGACGGGGGTCTTGGAGATGCGCCGGCACCTGAGCAGCTATTTCAAAGGGTTGCCGGACTTCCGCGAAACGCGGGCCCGGCTGGTGACGGAGCCTGAGGCGGAGGGGGTGGCCCGCTTGCTCGACTACATCGGGGAGCGGTGGGGAGAATGGGATGCGACGGGCACTGTCCCTCCGTTCATCTACGACCGGCCGCAGGGCGAACAGCGCTGACGGGGCGCCCCGGGCTACCGCGAAGGCGGGAATCTCGGAAAATTGGGAAAACTCGGTGACATAGGCAGTTACGGATACAGTTGGTCTTCCACAATAAAAGACTCATTCTGCATTTTCTTGTATTTCACTCCCCAGCACCTCGCATCCTGCAACGAACACTATCAAGCCTACGGTTATCAGTTGCGGTGCCTCTCGGAATAAACGGGGCAAGAGCTTTCGACGGAACCGATTGGGGACTTAGAACCTGGGCTTATATTTCATTTCTTTGATTCTGATTTTTAGGGGTACTGAACCGCACGGCCCGCCCCGGGCTTCCGCAGCCACGGAGGAGGTTCATTGTGGAACATCGGCAACGGCGCATATCACTGGAACGCAGAGGGCCATCTCATCCACGCCATACATTTGCACTTCACCATCCAAGAATTACTGCCCCACAATTCGACCTATCGAGCTACCGGTTTTCAGTTGCGCTGCCTCTCGGAATAAACGGTGCCGCTCGGCACCCGAAAGATGGCCGGGTCTACCCTGAATAATCTAACAGCCTCTATCATTAATTCGACTTTGCAGCCAGACGCCCAGGAGGAACAGCAACTCTCGACGCGCAAGCGGCGGGTTGCGGGCCTCCCGAGGGGAGGCGTCCGGCCCGCGCGACCCATAGGGTCGCAAAAACTCATCCTCATTCTGTAAAGTTCGTCCTTGGGCGCTATTTCATTCTTAGCCTAAGTTCGCCGCCAGCGGTGAGTGCAACGAGCTCCGACGAGTTGCAGCCCTCCGCCTGCCGGGGCGGCAGACTGCGCGGCTCAAAGAGCCGCAGAAACTCAGCCCATTTCTGGGCGTGACAACACCCCATTCACCGCCCCTCGTTCTTTCAAGTTCGTCCTCGGCGCGCGCCCCACGCGCCGCTAATGCGTCGCTGCGCCCGAGGACGGCGACCTAAAGGTCGCACAAGCACAGCCCAACCCACGGCCCAAAGCAGAGCCTAGTTCTCCGTCCCGTGTCCGCCTCATTGCGGCTCCGCTTTC
>NZ_CAJTUJ010000190.1 GCF_910579375.1 uncultured Rikenella sp. | reverse complement strand
CCGGCGACGACACCCCCCCTCAGCCCCGGAAACGCAGCGGCCTCCGGATCGGCCAGTTCTTCACCGGCGGCATCCTCACCCAGGAAGAGTTCACCCGCCGCCTGCCCGTGATCGTTTACGTCGTTTTTTTGATGCTCCTCTATATCGCCAACGGCTTCCACATCCAGCACAAACACAACGAACTGGATCGGATCTCCGAAGAGCTCAAACAACTCAAGACCCGCGCCGTGACCTCCTCCGCCGTTCGGATGACCCTCACCCGGCAGAGCGAAATCGAACGCCTCCTGCGCGAATACCGAATCCCGCTCGTACTCGACCACACCTCCCCCCACACCATCGACGAATAACCCCCCCAGAGACCCAAGACCCCCATGGCCCGCCAATCCCCCCATACCGCCGAGCCCGAGACCCCCGTCGCCCCCCAGCGAAGCCCCATCAAAGAGGCCATCCTGCGGCGCGTCAAAGTCTTGTACGTCCTCTTCCTCTTCACCGGCCTCGCCGTCCTCGGCCGCATCATCTGGCTCCAGATCGGCACCGACGGCGCCACCCTCCGCGACCTCTCCGACAAATACAGCTACCGCACCGAGATCGTCGAAGGCGCCCGCGGCAACATCTACTCCGACGACGGCCGCCTGCTCGCCATCTCCATCCCCTACTACGAACTCCGGATGGACATGGCCGCCGGCGGCCTCAGCGAGCAACGCTTCTTCGACAAACTCGACTCCCTCAGCACCTGCCTCTCCGACTTCTTCGGCGACAAAACCCCCGAAGAGTACCGCAAAGAGCTCCTCGACGCCCACACCGCCCGTAAGCGGTTCCACCTGATCACCCGCCGGAAAGTCAACTTCCTCGAACTCCAGACCATCCGCCGCTTTCCCCTCTTCCGCCTCGGCGCCAACCGCGGCGGCTTCATGGCCATCGAGAGCAACCGCCGTGTCAACCCCCACGGCGAACTCGCCCGCCGCACCCTCGGCTTCGTCAACCAGTGGGGCGTAAAACTCGGCATCGAAGGCGGCTTCGACAACTACCTCAAAGGCGAACCCGGCCAGATGCTCAAACAGAAGATCTCCGGCAACTTCTGGACCCCCATCGCCAGCGACCGCAACATCGACCCCATCGACGGCTACGACGTCGTCAGCACCCTCAATATCGAGATGCAGGACATGGTTCAGAGCGCCCTCCGCGAATGGATCGTCGAAGTCGAAGCCGACTGGGGCTGCGTCGCCGTCATGGAAGTGCAGACCGGCGACATCAAAGCCCTCTCGAACGTCACCCGGCGTTCCGACGGCACCCTCGTCGAAGACTACAACTACGTCATCGGGATGAGCATGGAACCCGGCTCCACCTTCAAGCTCGCCGGCCTGATCGCCCTGCTCGACGACGCCCACATGCCCCTCTCCACCCCCATCGAGACCGGCAACGGCGTCGAACAGATCGGCCCCGTCCGCGTCGTCGACTCCCACATCGGCGGCTTCGGCCGCCTCACCCTCCAGCAAGTCTTCGAGAAATCCTCCAACATCGGCATGGCCAAAGCCGTGAACCGCGCCTACGGCAGCCAGCCCGCCAAATTCGTCAACGCCCTGAACCGGATCGGCATCCACAAACCCCTCGACCTCCAGCTCGCCGGCGAAGCCAAACCCCTCATCAAACACCCCGCCATCCGGAACGGCTGGGACGGGACTACCCTCACCATGATGTCCTACGGCTACGCCCTGCGTCTCGCCCCGATCCACACCCTGACCCTCTTCAACGCCGTCGCCAACGACGGCGTGATGGTCAAACCCATGTTCGTGCGCGAACTCCGCCAATACGACAAGACCGTCCTGCGTTTTCCGACCGACACCCTGAACCCCGCCATCTGCTCGAAGACCGCCCTTCGGGGCGTCCAGCGCGCCATGGAAGGCGCCGTGACCAACGGCACCGGCCGCCTGCTGCTGAATCCGAAATACCGCGTCGCCGCCAAGACCGGTACCGCCCAGGTGGCTATCGGCCGCCACGGCTACGTGAGCCGCAGCGGCGGCCGCCACTACCTCGGATCCATCGCCGGCTACCTGCCCGCCGACCGTCCCAAGTATTCGATCGTCGTCGCCCTGAAGACCTACCACTCCGAGAACTCCCAGAAGACCTACTACGGCGGTTCTCTGGCCGGCCCCCTGTTCAAGACCGTCGCCGACCGCGTATTTTCCATGCACTACAACGTGACCAACCGCGTCGTGACCCGCCCCCAGAACTTCGACCCCATGCTGAACGCCCTTTCCGGCTCCGCCACCTCCCTGGACAGCCTGTTGCGCGAGCTACACGTGATGGGCGCCCCCCGTCTGCCCTACGAAGGTCGTGCCGCGATCGACAGCGGCGGCCGAGTCGTCGTTTCGCCCCCCGTTTCGATCAGCACCGACTCCGGCGTTCCCGACTTCCGGGGGTTGACCCTGATCGAAGCCCTGGAGCGTGCCGAGAGCTCCGGATTGAAGCCGAAATTCGAAGGGATGGGCACCGTGCGCTTCCAGTCTTTGTCCCCCGGCACCTCATTCAGCCCCGGCACCGAGATCACCCTGACCTTGCGTCGCTAGCACCGTGCGTTTTTTGGGCTGAGGCAGTTCGAGGATGCGTCAGCATCCGTCTAAAGTTTTTTCGGCTTCTTTTGTGAACAAAAGGAACAGTTCGAGGCGGGACAGAGCTCGATCGCGCGCGATTGCTGGAAAAGGAAATCATTCAAACGCGTGTTTCGCGTTTGAATAAGATTTCCCCGGCGCGCGGACATAGAATGGGGGTAGAGGCTGCCAGTTGAAATGCGTAAGCATTTCCCGTCCACGGGACGTGGGGCCCGCGCGGCCTGAGCGCAGTCCTCTCAAACTAATCGCGCGCTCCGCCTTAAGAGGGAAATCGTCAAAATGCGCTTGCGCGTTTTTGATAAGATTTCCCCGGCGCGCGACAAAGGATTGGGACAAGGCAGTTCGGAGCCCATCCGCGCGCGACCGCTGAAGTAGGAAATCATTCAAACGCATGATTTGCGTTTGAATAAGATTTCCGTCAGCGCGCGAACAGAGAATGGGGGTAGAGGCGGCCGCAGCAAAACGCAGTTTTGCCCGTCCACGGGACGTGGGGCCTGCGCGGCCCGAGCGCAGTCCCCTCAAACCAAACGCGCGCCACGCCTTAAGAGGGAAATCGTCAAAATGCGCTTGCGTGTTTTGACAAGATTTCCCCAGGCGCGCGGACAAAGAATGGCGCGCGAACAAACTCGTTCTTGCGCAAAAAATCCGTCGCCCGCCCGCTTAAAGGGCATATTCTGCCGGTTGGCACTCGGCCAATCCGGCAAGAATTGCCGCGGGCGACGTTTAGGAGTAGATACGCCCATCTTTCGGGTGCCGAGCGGCACCGGCGGAGCGGCAGCGGAGCCGCAGTG
>NZ_CAJTUJ010000189.1 GCF_910579375.1 uncultured Rikenella sp. | reverse complement strand
CCTACTTCAGCGGTCGCGCGCGGTCGAGCTTTGACCCGCCTGAAACTGTCCTGCGCGGGCGGCGGACGGCTAATAAGGCAGAGACAACCCTAACAAAACGCCCGATGGGCGCCCCTGCGGGACGGAGCGATACTGCGTATCGCTTAACCTGTTCGGCCCAGTTCTTGGTGCGCGCCTTGGGAAATCTTGTCAAAACGCGCAAGCGCATTTTGACGATTTCCCTCCTAAGGCGTGGCGTGCGGCTTGGTTTGAGGGTACTGCGCTTGGGCCGCGCTGGCCCCACGTCCCGTGGACGGGAAATGTTTACGCATTTCCACTGGCAGCCTCGGCCCAACCCTTCGTCCGCGCGCTTGTTGGTCGCCGCTTCCCTAAATATGAAAACCTACAACCCCCGTTCGGCCTGGGCCTGGCAGGCGGTAATCGCTACCAGATTCACGATGTCGCTCACGGAGCAACCTCGCGAAAGGTCGTTGATCGGGGCGGCCATACCTTGCAGAATCGGCCCGATGGCTTCGGCATCGGCCAAGCGCTGAACGAGCTTATAGGCGATGTTTCCCACTTCCAAGGTCGGGAAAACCAGTACGTTGGCACGACCGGCGATCTTGGAGTCTGGCGCTTTCTTGGCGCCTACGCCCGGCACGATGGCGGCGTCGGCCTGAAGCTCGCCGTCGATCTTCATGTCCGGTGCCATCTCCTGGGCCAACTTCGTGGCTTCGACGACTTTATCTACCATCTCGTGTTTGGCCGAACCTTTGGTCGAAAAGCTCAGCATGGCGATCCGCGGCTCCATCCCGACGATCGCACGCGTGGTTTTGCCGGTCTCGACGGCGATCTGTGCCAGCTCCGGGGCGGTGGGGTTCGGATGCACGGCGCAGTCGGCGAAGATCATCATTCCGTTCTCGCCGTAGTGCTTGTCTTTCAGGAGCATAATGAAGGCGCCCGAAACTACCGAAATACCGGGCTTGGTCTTCACGTACTGGAAAGCGGGCCGCAGCACGTCGCCGGTGGCATTCCCCGCACCGGCCACTTCGCCGTCGGCGTCGCCGGCTTTGATCATCATTACGGAGAGATACAACGGATTGATAATGAGTCGTTCGGCATCTTCCCGCGTAAGTCCTTTCGAGGCGCGAATCTGGAGCATCAGGTCGACGTAAGCCTCTTTTTTCGGATGGTTGGCCGGATCGATGATCCGGATGTCGCCGTTCAGCACGTGTTCCAGTCCCCAGTCTTTGGCCAACTCTTTGAGTTCGCCGGGGTTGCCGATCAGGGTGATCTCGGCGATGCCCTGTTCAACGATCTCGTTGGCGGCGCGCATGGTGCGCTCTTCGTTCCCTTCGGGCAGTACGATGCGCTGCTTGGCGGTGCGCGCCTGTTCTTTGATGCGGTTTAAAAGTTCCATTATTTCGATAATTTTATTGTCATTCCCAAGGCGGTGGCCCCAAAACAGAGTGCGAGGCTCAGGCCGATATAGAGCAGGGCGGTGTGGGTCTCGCCCGCCCGCAGCAGGCGCACGCTTTCGAGTGAAAAGGTCGAAAAGGTGGTGAAGCCGCCGCAAAATCCCACTACGCCTAAAAGATGTCGGGCGGTGCCGGTCTCGAAATGCTGTAAAAGCAGCCCGATTACGAATGATCCGACGAGGTTGACGCTCAGCGTGGCCCACGGAAATCGCCCTTCGCGTTCGGCGAACAGGGCGGCGAGGGCTACGGAGGTGCCGTAACGTGCTACGGAACCGGCGAAGCCGCCGAGACCTACCCACAATAAGTTGCTCCACATAATGCTAACAAAGGTACTATTTTTATTTGTGTCTTTGTTCTTTGTGCCGGACGGAACCGTACCTTTTCTGAAGAAAAGGTACCCAAAAGACTTTTGCAGAGGTCGTCCCAACGGGACGACCACGGGTTATCTCCGCCTTCCTCCTCGCCGCTCGGCAATTTGCAAACTATGTTTGCATTGCCCTCGCTGGCAGCGTCGGTTTTCTGGTTCTCGCTAACTGCGCTGCGCTTGTTTTCCTCCTCGCCGCTTACCATAGTCCGTAAACGGCCTCTGGATTCGCTGGCAGCGTCGGTTGTTCACAAAGAGAACAGTACTCTCCGGAATCAAAGAAAAGTAGGTTACAAATAATTAATTTGTACCTTCGCAGTGGTTTTCACATTTTAAATCTGTCATACGATGAGCAAAGGACCGATTTCGCAGTTTATTACGCACAATTACCGGCATTTCAACGCGGCGGCGCTGGTGGATGCGGCGAAGGCTTACGAAGAGCACATGAATGCGGGGGGGAAGATGATGATTACGCTCGGTGGGGCGATGTCTACGGCGGAGCTGGGGATTTCGCTGGCCGAGATGATCCGGCAGGACAAGGTGCAGATCATTACCTGTACGGGGGCCAATCTGGAGGAGGATTTGATGAATCTGGTGGCCCACTCGCATTACAAACGGGTGCCGCACTATCGCGACCTCACGCCGCAGCAGGAACGAGAGTTGCTGGACAATCACCTCAATCGGGTGACGGATACGTGTATCCCGGAGGAGGAGGCATTCCGGCGGTTGCAGGGACATATGGAGAAGATTTGGAAGGAGGCGGACGCACGGGGGGAACGTTACCTGCCGTATGAGTTCATGTACAAGCTGATTCGCAGCGGGGTGCTGGAGCAGTATTACGAAATCGATCCGAAAAACAGCTGGATGTTGGCGGCATGCGAGAAAAATCTCCCGATTATCGTGCCGGGGTGGGAGGATTCGACGATGGGGAATATCTTCACGTCGTATGTCATCAAGGGCGAAATGAAGGCTTCAACGGTCAAGGGGGGGATCGAGACGATGATGTTCCTGTGCGATTGGTACAAGCAAAACAGCGGCGGAAAGGGTGTGGGATTTTTCCAGATCGCCGGGGGGATTTCGGGCGACTTCCCGATTTGCTGTGTGCCGATGATGTATCAGGACTTGGGGTGGGAGGAGACGCCGTTCTGGGCTTATTTCTGCCAGATTTCGGACTCGACGACTTCCTATGGGTCGTACTCGGGGGCGGTGCCGAACGAAAAAATTACGTGGGGCAAGTTGGATATCGATACGCCGAAGTTCATCGTGGAAAGCGATGCGACGATCGTGGCGCCGCTGATGTTCGCTTACATTCTGGGCTGGTAGTTCGGTAGGGTTTGATAATTTGCGAGTTCGGGCCGTCCTTGGAATTAAGGACGGCCCGAACCTTTTTCTGTGGGGTGTGTTGTTATGCATGGGGTGGGCGGAGGCGGCCATAGCGAAACGTAGTTTCGCCCGTCCACGGGACGTGGGGCCCGCGCGGCCCGAGCGCAGTACCCTCCCGTAGGACAGCCGCGCGCCGCCGCCTGAAGAAGCGATTCAACTATTTCGGCGGCGAGCCGAAAATAGATGAATCGCGCAAGGCGCGCGAAAAGCGCGGCGGAGCGAAAGCGGAGCCGCAGTGAGGCGGACACGGGACGGAGAACTGGGG
>NZ_CAJTUJ010000188.1 GCF_910579375.1 uncultured Rikenella sp. | reverse complement strand
TGCGGTCTCCCTCGCGCTTGCGAGGCATCGTCGACAAGCCGACGTGCTCTCGCTTCGCTACTCGGGTCCGGCACTCGGAGTGGGCAGCCTCTACCCCCCGTTCTTCGTCCGCGCGCTGGCGGAAATCTTATTCAAACGCGCATTACGCGTTTGAATGATTTCCTACTCCAGCAGTCGCGCGCGGGTCGAGCTTTGTCCGCGCGCCTGGGGAAATCCTGTCAAAACGCACAAGTGCATTTTGACGATTTCCCTCTTAAGGCGTGGCGCGCGGATGGGCTTTGAACCGTCTTTTCTCACCTTTGTTCGCGCGCCTTGCGCGATTCATTCTATTTCGGCAGTAAGCCGAAATAGTTGAATCGCTTCTTTAGGCGGCGGCGCGCGTCTTCGCCAACAGGAGGGTACTGCGCTCGGGCCGCGCGGGCCCCACGTCCCGTGGACGGGAAATGCTTACGCATTTCCACTGGCAACCTCTACCCCGTTCTTTGTTCGCGCGCCGGGGAAATCTTGCCAAAATGTGCCAGTACATTTTGACGATTTCCCTCTTTAGGCGTCGGCGCGCGTTGGTTTGAGGGTACTGTTCTTTTTGGCTTCGCGTTGCCTTCGGCTTCCTCGTGCTACCTCGGCAAAGCCCGCAAGCGGTCTCTGCCCTTGGTACGCTACTCGGTTCCTCCTCGCCAGCTCGGCAATTGGCAAACTGCGTTTGCATTGCTCTCGCTGGCAGCGTCGGTTGTGAACAAAGAGAACCAGAAAAACTTTCGACGGATGCTTACGCATCCTCAAACTGCCGACGCCTCCAACCTTCGCGCGGCAGCCCTAACATCAAACATGAGGAGACCCTACCGATTCGAGCGGAGGCAAAGATTGGCCAACTTGTAGAGCAACCGCGCGCCGACGTTCGCATTCCACTCGCCGTCGCCCGCCTGCGGAGCCACCTCCGTCAGGTCGAACCCCACGATACGACGCCCCGACTCCACCAGACTCGCCAACAGATAGACCGCCTCCCGGTACGAAAGTCCCCCGGGAACCGGAGTCCCCGTCCCCGGACAGTTGTCCGGCGAGAGACCGTCGATGTCGAAACTCACATAAACGTTCTCCGGCAACCGGTCGACGATCGACGCACACTGCGCCCCCCAGGAGAGCCCCTCGAACGCGTTACGAGCCAACGTATAGTCGTCGAACTGTACCACCCGGCCCTGCGAATCCGCCGCCAACTCGACCTCCGCACCGCAGAAATCCCGAATTCCCACCTGCACCAACCGCGATACCTCGGGCAGCTGCAAAGCGTTGTACATAATCGAAGCATGCGAGTAGGCAAATCCCTCGTAAGCCACGCGCAAATCGGCGTGGGCATCGATATGCAGAATGCCGAAATCCCTCCCCTCGCCTGCCATCCGAGCCGCTACGGCCCGCATCAGACCGAGCGGCGTGCTGTGGTCGCCCCCCACCAGCCCCACCAAACGGCCGGACTCCAAAGACGACGAAGCCTGTGCAAACACAAGGTCGTTCAGGCGCGCCGAACCGGCATTGACAGCCTCCAGCGATGCGGCGATCGCCGGATCGGTCGCCGCGCCTCCCTCTTCGAGGTGCGCAATCACCCGTTCCGCCTCCGTCCGAAGCCGTTCCGAAGCCGATGCGATCCACGGATCGGCCGGTGCGGTCGCAATCCCGCGCCGCCAACCCTCCGGATAATGGGCGTCGCGCAGCTCTACCTGGGTCGAAGCGACCAGAATCGCCTCCGGCCCGGCTGCCGTCCCGCCGTTATACGAGACGGTCACATCCCAAGGCACGGAGAGCAGCACCAGTTCCGCCTCGTCCTCCGCGAAGGGCAGTCCGAAATAGTTTCCGTTGGCCACCCCGGTATCGTCGGGCGAAAAGGCGCTCAGGTCTTTCGCGACAAATTCCTTATCTTCTCCAGTCATAGTTTTTCAAAGCAGCGGTGAGACAGATGAACGGCGGATTTTCGAGCGACTCTTCGTTATACCGCAATTCGTCGCCGGCCAGCGACCGCACGACGGCTCCGGCTCCGCGCGCAATGGCTTCGCCGGCGGCGGTGTCCCACTCCGAGGTGGGCGTGGTTCGCAGGTAGCAGTCCACTGCTCCTTCGGCCACGAGGCACATTTTCAAAGAGCTGCCGTACTCGACGATGCGAATCTCGCCGAGTTGTTGCTGTAACCGAAGGATCTCCTCTTTGACGTGTTCGGTCTCGTGCGAACGGCTCACGGCGACGCGCAACGGGGTATTCCGCCCGGCAACCAGCGGCAGGCGTTGCGCGTCGCGAAACAGTTGGCCGATGGTGAACGAGGCGCTCATCTCGGGCCGGACGCCTGTCCGGCAGAAGGCGCCGCGGTCGGGATCGCTGAAATAGAGGGTCTCGGTGGTGGGCAGGTAGATCACGCCCAAGAAAGGCCGGTTGTCGACCATCAGGGCGATATTGACGGTGAATTCGCCGTTCCGTTTGATGAACTCTTCGGTGCCGTCGAGGGGGTCGATGAGCCAATAGAGGTCCCACCCGCGCCGTTCGTCGAAATAGAGGTCTCGGCCCTCTTCCGAAAGCAGGGGAATCCGGGTGGCGCTCAGGTAGTGCTGGATGAGCCGGTGGGCTTCGCGGTCGGCGATGGTGATGGGGGTGCTGTCGGCTTTGAGGCCGACGAAGAAGTCGTCGTACCGGGTATAAATCTCCATGATTTTGGCTCCGGCACGGATGGCGGCGTTATAGGCCTGAACCAGAAAAAAGTCGGTTTGTTCTCGCTCTATCATGACTCACTGTATAATAAACTTACTTTTTACAAAAACGCGGCGCGGCGGGCGCGGGGAATATATGGGAGGGTCCGTTTTCGAGTGCCGGACGGCCCCGCCCCGGGCTACCGCGGCGGCAACGATGGCGGGTTATGGAGTATCAGCGACGGCGGATACAGTTGGTCGGCAGCTATCAGCGACATTTACAGTCTGGGCTTGAACTTTCATGCGCTGTACCTTAGTTCCAACGACATATGCGGACGCGGTTACGGTCTTCCGTTGCGTTGCCTCTCGGAATAAACAGGGAGAAGGCATTTAGTGTAGAGGCTACCGTGGGGCAGAGGCGGGCCGATTCGAATGCCGAGCGGCGCGCCCCGGGCTTCCGCAACCGCAATACTTCTGGCGCACTGGGTAGTGTCGGAAGCAGTGGCTACTGTTATTCGTCATCGGTGAACGGCACCAATGGCATGGATTTAGATTTCAGTACAAGGCATTTCAATCCCGGCTACGCGGGTAACCGGGGCGACGCTTTTCAGTTGCGTTGCCTCTCGGAATAAACGCGCCCACAGGGCGTTTTACTACCAGCCTCTACCCCAAGTAACTGGCCGCCTCTACCCTATTTTGAGTTGAATTCTGCGGTTCGCAGAACCGCCCGGGCCGGAGCCACCCCAGGCGTAGGCCTGCAACGTCGCGGGGCTCGTTTCCGGCCACGCTGGCTCCGACCCTTAATATTCACTCTCGACTAAAGTGGGCCGGGCGCCCGGGAGGTGTGTCATGGGGTAGAGGCGGCCAGCAAAAGACGCTGTGCATCCCTCC
>NZ_CAJTUJ010000187.1 GCF_910579375.1 uncultured Rikenella sp. | reverse complement strand
GCAACTCGTCAGAGCTCGTTGCACTCCCCGCTGGCGGCGAACTGCTTAAAAGAAACGAATGGATTATGCTTTTGCGACCCTAAAGGGTCGCGCGGGCCGAAGCCTCCGGCCGCGGAGGCCCGCAACTGACGTTGCAGTGGGCCCCGCAGGCTTCGACCGCTTGAACTGAGAACGAGGATGCCATAGGCGGGTGCCGGGGGCACGCCAAGGACGAACCCGATAGGTTGGGTTGAACTTTTGCAGGGTCGCTGGGCTTGCAGCGGGCGAAGCCTGTGTTGCTTTGGGTAGAGGCTGTCAGCAAAAGACGCTGTGCGTCCCTCCGCTGCGGGAGGCTTCGGCTCGCAGAGCCGCGCGAGCCGAAGGAGGCATTTCCAAAATAATTAAAACGCAGCACTCCCCCGTTTATTCCGAGAGGCAACGCAACGGAATACCGAAGGCACGGCCATGCGCAGCGGCACGCGAATTATGTCCCCCGGTGCTCGCAAAAAGAAATATCCCATAGATATCGCTGACCGAGGCAGAATAGCAGCAGCCGTAATCACCGACGCTCCTCGGCACTCCGTCCGCGTTGTAGCGGAAGCCCGGGGCGGTGCCGAGCGGCACTCGAATCGGCTTTTCTCTGTCCCAATGGCCGCCTCGGTAAACCGCCTCTACCTTAAATTGTCCATGAGTGTCTCTCTGTTTATTCCGAGAGGCAACGCAGCTGAAAACCGTGGCCACGTTCGTCCGCAAAGCTCGTTCCCAGACGTTGCATATAAATGCCTAAATAAATGCCGCTGCTATGGCTGATTGAAGCAGACCAACTGTACCCGTTTCCGCCGTTGCCCCCTGCGATGCCCTCCCAGCCCTTACGTCCGAAATCGCGGTAGCCCGGGGCGGGACGCGCCAAAAGAAAACGTCGGCTCCTGCGAGAACAGAAACCGACGCTCATTGCAAAAGTGTCCTTTTAAAAGTATGCAGGCTACATGTTCATCCCGCCGCAGCAGTGGATCACCTGTCCCGTCACATAGCTCGACAAGTCCGAAGCCAGGAACGTGCAGACATTCGCCACATCGTCCGGCGTCCCGCCCCGTTTGAGCGGAATTTTTGCCTCCCAATCCTTCCGCACCTCTTCCGACAACGCTCCCGTCATGTCCGTGATGATGAACCCCGGAGCGATCGCATTGCAACGAATCCCCCGCGACCCCAGCTCCTTCGCCGTAGACTTCGTCAGTCCGATCAGCCCCGCCTTTGAAGCCGAATAGTTGGCCTGCCCCGCATTTCCGCTCACCCCGACCACCGAACTCATATTGACGATCGAGCCCGACTTCTGCTTCATCATGTACGGCAGCACCGCCTTCGTCAGGTTGAACGCCGACTTGAGGTTCACCCCGATCACCAAATCCCACTGCTGTTCGCTCATCCGCATCAGCAGCCCGTCGCGCGTAATCCCGGCGTTGTTCACCAAAACGTCCACCCGACCGAAATCCTTGACAATCTGATCGATCGTCTCTGCCGCCTGCGCGAAATCCGCCGCGTTCGAAGCATACCCCTTGGCCTTAACCCCCAGTGCAGCAATCTCTTTTTCCGTATTCCGGAAGTTATCGTCTTCGTTCAGGTCGGTGAAAGCGATATTCGCCCCCTCGGCGGCGAATTTGAGCGCGATCGCCTTTCCGATCCCGCGTGCAGCGCCCGTAATGACGGCGACCTTTCCTTCGAGAAGTTTCATGTCTGTTTACGTGTTTTGAAAAAAGTTGTAACCGGAGCAAAGATAATGTTTTTTCCCGCATTCCGGGAACGTGCGGTCGAAGGGGTCGAAATTTTGCCTACCTTTAACCCGCGAATTGTCGAATTCGAATCATTTAACTCTATCAAATACAGCAAGGTAACATGAACCGCGACACAGTCATTTTCGACCTCATCGGGCAGGAACGCGCCCGCCAGACCCACGGCATCGAACTGATCGCTTCCGAAAACTTCGTCAGTGAAGAGGTGATGGAAGCCATGGGCTCCGTGCTGACCAACAAATATGCCGAGGGGTATCCCAATGCCCGTTATTACGGCGGTTGTCAGGTGGTCGATCAGGTCGAACAACTGGCCATCGACCGGGTGTGCGAGCTCTACGGGGCCGAGTATGCCAACGTGCAGCCTCATTCGGGAGCGCAGGCCAATATGGCTGTTTTTCTGGCTGTGATGCAGCCGGGGGATACCTTTATGGGGCTCGACCTGGCGCACGGGGGACACTTGACTCACGGGTCGCCGGTCAATTTCTCGGGGATTCTCTACCGGCCGGTGGGCTATCAGGTGGACGAGGCGACCGGTACGATCGATTACGACAAGATGGAGGCTTTGGCGTTGGAACACAAACCGCGGATGATTATCGGCGGCGCGTCGGCTTATTCCCGCGAGTGGGACTACAAGCGTATGCGCGAGATCGTGGACAAGGTGGGGGCGGTTCTGTGGGTCGATATGGCTCATACGGCGGGGCTGATTGCGGCGGGGCTGCTGGAAAATCCGGTGAAATACGCCCATGTCGTCACTTCGACGACGCACAAGACGTTGCGCGGGCCGCGCGGGGGGATTATCCTCGTGGGCAAGGACTTCGAGAACTGGTGGGGGGTGAAGACGCCGAAGGGCGAGACCAAAAAGATGTCGGCCATGCTGAACAGCGCGGTTTTCCCGGGGGTACAGGGCGGGCCGCTCGAACATGTGATCGCGGCCAAGGCGGTGGCTTTCGGCGAGGCGCTCCAACCGGCCTATAAGGAGTATCAGACGCAGGTGGTGAAGAATGCCCAAGCGATGGCTGCGGCGTTCGTGGCCAAGGGCTACAAACTGATCTCGGGCGGGACGGACAACCACCTGATGCTGATCGACTTGCGGGGCAAGTTCCCGGAACTGACGGGGAAACAGGCCGAACGTTCGCTCGTGGAGGCGGATATTACGACGAATAAGAATATGGTGCCGTTCGACAGCCGTTCGCCGTTCCAGACCTCGGGGATTCGGGTAGGGACGCCGGCCGTTACGACGCGGGGCCTGAAGGAGGAACACATGCCGGTGATCGTGGATCTGATCGACCGGGTGCTGAGCGCTCCGGAGGATCAGCAGGTTATTGCTGCTGTGCGGAGCGAGGTGAATGCCTTGATGGGTAACTTCCCGCTTTTCGCGTGGTAGGTTTCTACGGGGATCGGTTGGCGCGTGGTTAGGGGCGCGGACAATGGATTTGGCCGAGGCTGCCATTTGCCCACCGCGGGCACGCGGGGCCTGCCCGGCCCGAGGGCAGTTTCCTCCCGTAGCCAAAGTCGCGCGCCGTCGCCTAAAGAAGCGATTCAGCTATTTCGGCGGTAGCTGAAATATAGATGAATCGCGCAAGGCGCGCGAACATAAAATTGCCGTGCGTGATTGCTGGAGTAGGAAATCATTCAAACGCATGATTTGCGTTTGAATAAGATTTCCGCCAGCGCGCGGACGAAGAACGGGGGTAGAGGCTGCCAGTTGAAATGCGCCAGCATTTCCCGTCCACGGGACGTGGGGCCCGCTTGGCCGACGCGTTCGCGTCATGGCGCGCGGCCGTTATTACTTTCCT
>NZ_CAJTUJ010000186.1 GCF_910579375.1 uncultured Rikenella sp. | reverse complement strand
GGTTCTTCGAACCGCAGGATTCAGCTCAAAAGTAGGGTAGAGGCTGTCTAATATTAGGGTAGCTCCGGCCCATTGCCCCCCGCGGGCCCGCGGCGTTTATTCCGAGAGGCACCGCAACTGAAAACCGTAGGTACGGTAGCCCGAGTGGCTGGCATTGAGAGACTGCGAATGGAAATTCAAAGCCAAGCCATTGATGCCGATCGTGGAAGACCAGCCGAACCCACTGTTGCCTATGACCACCGCTATCCCCGAAGTATGATAGCGGTAGCCCGGGGCGGCACCCGAAAGAGAGTCGCCTGCCACAACCCCGTAACAAAAAGCATCGCCTCGCCCTCCACAAATCGCCCCTCGGACATACCATTTCCGCTCCCCCTTACGTTTTTAAATCCACCGGACGGTACGAACCGCCCTAAAAATCAGAAATAACTTCGATTGCCTATGGGAGAAAATCACTCCGCAGCATAAATTATTAGTATGATGAAAAAACGATGGATGATTCTGAGCCTGACCCTTTCCGTAGCCGCAGGCTCGCTGGCCGCTTACACCGTGAGTCGGCTGACCGCGTCGCATGATGCTCCCCGTGCTACCGCCGTGACCTACGAAGGCGAGACCGCCCGGGCACATTTCGCCTCCGCACCGGCAGAAAGTGCCACACAAGGCCTTTTGCCCGACTTCACCGCCGCCGCCGAACAAGGCGTTGAAGCCGTAGTCAATATCGAAAACCGTCAGAAACTGAAAGTGCAACGCCTTTCCAGTCCTTTTGGCGGGGGCGGTTTCGACCCCTTCGAGTTCTTTTTCGGGCCCCAGGGCGGCCAGCAGCCCCAGAGCCAGCCCGAAGAGCAGGAACGACGCTCCGGAGGTTCCGGCGTGATTATTTCGCCCGACGGATACATCGTCTCCAACAACCACGTCGTCGAGGGAGCCAGCGAACTGATCGTCACCCTCCACGACGGGACTACCCATAAGGCCACGCTGGTCGGGAGCGATCCGTCGACCGATATCGCCCTGTTGAAAATCGACGCCACAGGGTTGAAAACCATCTCATTCGGCGACTCCGAAGCCTTGCGGCTCGGCGAATGGGTGCTCGCCATCGGGAACCCCTTCGGGCTCACCTCGACCGTCACCGCCGGCATCGTCAGCGCCAAAGGGCGCAGCCTCGGCGTGATCCCTTCCCAGATGGGAGTCGAATCCTTTATCCAGACCGACGCCGCCGTCAATCCCGGCAACAGCGGCGGAGCTCTCATTACGACCGAAGGGAAACTCATCGGCATCAACACCGTCATTAAATCGCCGACCGGAGCCTATGCCGGATACTCGTTCGCCATCCCCTCCTCCATCGTGCGCAAAGTGGTGACCGACCTGCGCGAATACGGCGTCGTACAGCGCGCCATGCTCGGCATCTCGTTCCAGGCCGCTACTCCCGAGTGGGTCGAACGCTTCGGCAAAGAGAAAGGCATTACCGAACCGGGCGGAATCTACGTCGCGGAAGTAACGACCGACGGCGCAGCCGCAGCTGCAGGCATTAAGTCGGGCGACGTGATGACCCATATCGACGGCCGTCCGATGAACACCACTGCCGACGTGCAGGAGACCATCGCGAAGCTGCGGCCCAACGACAAGATTCGTGTGACCATCCGGCGCAACGGTGCGACCAAAGAGTATGACGTGGTGCTGCGCAACCGGGCCGGCAAGACCGAACTCGTCCGGAAAGACGACGCCAACCTGCTCGAAGAGCTCGGCGCCACCTTCCGCGAAGTGACCGACAAGCAGAAAAAAGAGCTCAATATTCGCGGCGGGATTCAGGTCGTCGAACTCAAAGAGGGCGGCCTCCTCGCGAAATCCCGCGTGCGGCGCGGCTTCATCATCACCGCCATCAACGACCGGGCGATTACCGAAGTCAGCGACCTGAACCGCATCACCGACAAAGTGCAATCCATCGACGGCATCTATCCCGACGGCCGGATGGTCAGCTACCAGGCCTTGGGTCAATAGCCCTCGGAGGGGTGTGCACACGACGATAACCACCACTTAACCGGCCGGCGGAATCTCCGTGATCCGAGAGGATTTTTCCGCTCCGGCCGGTTAAATTTTGCAAAGGGCGAAACAAAAAAACAGTTCCAACGTATAACATAGCGTTCACCCTTCCGAAATTTCATACACAAGTCATATTTCCATGAGACAGCTGAAAATTACCAAATCCATCACCAATCGCGAGAGCGCGTCGCTCGACAAATACCTTCAGGAGATTGGGCGCGAGGATTTGATAACCGTCGAAGAAGAGGTCGAGTTGGCCCAGCGCATCAAAAAAGGCGACCAGGAGGCCCTCGAAAAGCTCACCAAGGCCAATCTTCGGTTCGTGGTGTCCGTGGCCAAACAATACCAGAATCAGGGGCTTACGCTTCCGGACTTGATCAACGAAGGGAACCTCGGGCTCATCAAGGCAGCCGAAAAGTTCGACGAGACGCGGGGGTTCAAATTCATCTCGTATGCCGTGTGGTGGATCCGGCAATCCATCTTGCAGGCCTTGGCGGAACAGTCGCGTATCGTGCGCCTGCCCCTCAACCAGGTCGGATCGCTCAACAAGATCAACAAGGCCTTCGCCCGGTTCGAACAGGAGAACGAACGCACCCCCTCGCCGGAAGAGCTCGCCAAAGTGCTCGACCTTCCGAAAGAGAAGGTCGCCGATACGCTGCGGGTTTCGGGCCGGCATGTGTCGGTCGATGCTCCGTTTGCCGAAGGGGAAGACAATAGCCTGCTCGACGTGCTGGTGAACAACGACTCGCCCAACGCCGACCGTAGTTTGATTAACGAGTCGCTGTCGACCGAGGTGGATCGTGCGCTCTCGACCCTGACGGAGCGGGAGCGGGATATCGTGAAATATTTCTTCGGGATCGGCACGGCCGAGATGACCCTCGAAGAGATCGGAGAGCAGTTCGGTCTGACCCGCGAACGGGTGCGGCAGATCAAAGAGAAGGCGATTCGCCGGTTGCGCCACAGCTCGCGGAGCAAACAGCTTAAGACCTATCTGGGATAGGCCGGATGGGTCGAGGCGGGGATTTGCGTCCTTTGTCCTCAGCAATAATTTTTGAAGACGGGAGGCTTTGCTATCTGAGAATGGCAGTGCCTCCTCTCTTTTTTAGTGTTTGGGGTTTTCGCTTTGGATAAGATTTTTCAAGCGCGCGAACGAAGATAGAGGCTGCCGCGTTGGTTAAGGCCGCCGGCAGCTTGAGGATGCGAAGCATCCGTCTAAAGTTTGGCTTCGCCTTCCTCCTCGTCGCTCGGCAATTTGCAAACTATGTTTGCATTGCTCTCGCTGGCAGCGTCGGTTTTCTGGTTCTCTTTGTTCACAAAGAGAACAGTTCCAGCCGGGACAATGACCAGGCGCGCGAAAAAACTTGACCCCGTCAAAAAGTCGTCGCCCGCCCGCCTAAATGGGGATTTCGCTCGTTTTGCGTCAGCAAAATCGAGATGAAATCCCAGCGGGCGGGCCAATGCGGCGGAGCGAAAGCGGAGCCGCAGTGAGGCGTACACGAGGCAGTGCTTTTGCGGCTCGCAGAGCCGCGCGGGC
>NZ_CAJTUJ010000185.1 GCF_910579375.1 uncultured Rikenella sp. | reverse complement strand
GGGCCGGAGCCACCCCCGGCGTAGGGCCGCAATCTCGCAGAGCTCGTTGCGCCCACGCTGGCTCCGGCCGCCAAAGTCGCAATAAAATAGGATAGAGGGGCCAGTTACTTAGGGTAGTTCCAGCCCATTGCTCCCGCGGGCCCGCGGCGTTTATTCCGAGAGGCAACGCAACTGAAAACCGTGTGCTCGGTAGTCCGAATAGCTGGCGTTGAAGCCTTGCGAATGGAAATGTGAGTCCAGTCCACCGATGTCTCTCGTTGTTGAAGACCAGCAGAATCCGCTATTGCCAACGTTCCTGACCACGCCCTCATAGTCCGTGCGACCGAAATCGCGGTAGCCCGGGGCGGCGGAAAAGACCCCGACAGGCGTCTCAGCCTTCCGGAACGAATGATAGGATAAACCCTCGTGAATCGGAAAATCTTAGCCTTAGCTATCCCGAACATCGTCTCCAACGTGACCGTTCCCCTCTTGGGGATGGTCGATCTGGGCATCGTCGGGCGTTTGGGCGACGACGCCCTGATCGGCGGAATCGCCGTCGGCGGCACCCTCTTCAACTTCCTTTATTGGAACTTTAGCTTCCTGCGGATGGGCACCAGCGGCCTGACCGCCCAAGCCTATGGCGCCCGCGACTTTCGCGAAGCCGCCCGAGTGCTCGTGCGCGCCTTGTGCGTAGCCGGCACCGTCGCCTTGCTGCTCTGGGCCCTGCAACAGCCCATCCTGCGCGGCGCGATGTACGTCATGGAAGGCAGCGAAGCCGTGGAACAAGCCGCCCGCCGCTACTTCCTCGTTCGGATCTGGGCCGCCCCCGCTACCTTGGCCTTGTATGCCCTGACAGGCTGGTTCATCGGCATGCAGAACGCCCGCGCCCCCATGTGGATCGCCATCGGCATCAACCTCATGAACATCGGCGCCAGTCTGGCCGCCGTCCGACTCGGCGGCATGGGCATCGAAGGCGTTGCGCTCGGCACCGTCGTCGCCCAGTGGAGCGGCGTGCTTGCCGCCCTCTTCGTTATTCGGCGCTACTACGGTCGCTTTTTCGACCGCAACCTCGTTCGACAGAGCGGCATGCTGAAATGGAACGTCATGCGGCGATTCTTCCGCGTGAACCGCGACATCTTTCTGCGCACCGTTTGCCTCGTCGCCGTCTTCACCTACTTTACCGTCGCCTCCACCCGAATGGGAGATACCCTGCTGGCTGTCAATACCCTGCTTTTGCAGCTCTTCACCCTGTTTTCTTACCTGATGGACGGTTTCGCCTACGCCGGCGAAGCCCTTGCCGGACGCTACTACGGAGCCCGCAATCTCTCCCAGGTGCGTCGAGCCATACGCGGTTTATTGGGCTGGGGGACAGGCGTGATGCTGCTCTTTACGCTGCTTTATGCGACCATCGGCCAGTCGATACTGTCCCTTTTTACCGACAGCCCGGCTATCCTTGCAGCCGCCCGGGCGTATGCCGTATGGGCCGTGTGCGTGCCCGTGTGCGGATTCCTGGCCTTTATTCTGGACGGCGTGCTGGTCGGGATGACCGCGACCTGGGTGATGCGCAACGCCATGTTCGTAGCCACCGGCGTCTTTTTCGGTCTCTATTTCCTGCTGGAATCCCGGATGGGGAATGCCGGGTTGTGGATCGCCTTTCTGAGTTATCTTTTTCTTCGCGGCGCGCTTCAAGGGGTTTTCTTCAGTCGCCGAATTTTTAGTTGGTTTCCGGCTGGAAATAAACCGTAAGATTTTATTTTTCAGTTTTTTAAGACTAACTTTCCGGGGTTTGTCTTCGTAAAAAGCTATTTTGCTGCTGCTGCCCACGGGTCGTTGTGGAGTACTTTTACGTGCACCAAAAATGAAAAATTCGTATGGCAGATAAATTATATGTCTTCGACACCACGTTGCGCGACGGCGAGCAAGTGCCCGGATGTCAGCTCAATACGGTCGAAAAGATCGAAGTGGCGCGTCAGCTCGAACTGCTCGGAGTCGATGTGCTGGAGGCCGGTTTTCCGGTGTCGAGCCCGGGCGACTTCAACTCCGTGCGCGAGATTTCGCGGGCGGTGACCCAGCCTACGATCTGTGCCCTGACGCGGGCTGTCGAAAAGGATATCGAAGTGGCGGCCGATGCTTTGAAATATGCGCGTCGCGGTCGGATTCACACCGGGATCGGAACCTCCGACGAACATATCCGGTATAAATTCAACTCCACCCGCGAGGAGGTGCTGGAGCGGGCTGTGGCGGCCGTGAAATATGCCAAACGGTTTGTCGAAGATGTCGAGTTTTATGCCGAGGATGCGGGGCGGTCGGATAACGAGTATCTGGCCCGCGTGGTCGAGGCGGTCATTAAGGCGGGGGCGACCGTGGTCAATATTCCCGATACGACAGGCTATTGCCTGCCGGCGGAGTATGCCGCCAAGATCGCTTACCTGATGGAACATGTGGACGGCGTGCACCGCGCGATTCTTTCGACCCACTGCCATAACGATTTGGGGATGGCGACGGCCAATTCGCTGGCCGGGATTGCGGCGGGGGCGCGGCAAGTGGAGTGTACCATCAACGGCATCGGCGAACGGGCCGGGAATACAGCGTTGGAAGAGGTTGTGATGGCCCTGCGGTGCCATCGCGAGCTGGGCATCGACACCGATATCGACACGAAACGGATTACGGCGACCAGCCGGATGATTTCCAGTCTGATGAACATGCCCGTGCAGGCCAACAAGGCGGTGGTCGGGCGGAACGCTTTTGCCCACTCGTCGGGAATTCACCAGGATGGGGTGCTCAAAAACAGAGAGAGCTATGAAATCATGAACCCCGAGGATGTGGGGCTGTCGGACAACGCCATCGTGCTGACGGCGCGCAGCGGTCGGGCCGCACTGAAGCACCGGCTGGAACAGATGGGGTACCTGCTGGAGGGGGACGAATTGGCGCGGGCGTATGAAGAGTTCCTCGTGCTGGCGGACAACAACAAGAATATCCAGGACGAAGATCTGCTGCCGCTGGTGGGCGGAACAAAGAAACGCGACCGACATATCGAACTGACCTACTTACAGGTGCTCTCAGGGACTTTGGTTCCGACCGCTACCGTGCGGGTGCGGGTGGGCGGGAGCGAGGTGACCGCCACGGCGACGGGAAACGGACCGATCGATGCCTCGATCAACGCCATCCGGACGATCATCAAGGACAAGATTACCTTGCAGGAGTTCCTGATTCAGGCTATGACCAAAGGTTCCAACGATTTGGGGCGGGTGCACATGCAGCTGGTTTACGGCGATGTGGCGGTGCACGGGTTCGCTATTCATGCCGACATCACGCGCGCCGCGGTCGAGGCCTATATCGACGGGGTGAACAAAGCGCTCGCGTAGGGCTTTCGGGGTGGGTTTATTTGGGTAGATCCGGCCAGAGCATCCCGTAGGGATGCGCTCTAAAGTTTTTTCGGTTCCTTTTTGTTCACAACCGACGCTGCCAGCGAGAGCCGAAGGCAACGCGAAGCCAAAAGGAACAGTTTGAGGCGGGCGCGCGGACAGAGAACGGGGGCAGAGGCTGCCAGTTGAAATGCGCCAGCATTTCCCGTCCACGGGACGTGGGGCCCGGCCGGCCCGAGGCCAGTTTTAGGCGGGTCAAAGCTCGACCGCGCGCCGTCGCCTTAAAAGGGAAATCGTCAAAATGTGCTGGCACGTT
>NZ_CAJTUJ010000184.1 GCF_910579375.1 uncultured Rikenella sp. | reverse complement strand
CCGCGGAGGCCCGCAACTGACGTTGCTGTGGGCCCCGCAGGCTTCAACCCGCTAAGGCAATTGCATTTTCGCAAGTTCGATCGCGTCCCCGTTGGCGGCGAGCTATGACTGTAGTCCGCGAGCGAATAGCTAATTCCCCGTGGTAACGGTCGGCCCTCCGCAGCCCCCGGATGCGGAGGGGACGCACAGCGTCTTTTACTGGCCGCCTCGGCCTTAATGTTCGTTCTCCACTGGCTGCGGCCGAAAACAAATAGGCAGTGCTTTTGCGGTTCTCCGAACCGCCGCCTCGTCGCCCAGCGGCGAAGCCGCTCGGGGGAGTGGGCGACAGGCCGAACTCGACAGAAAAAGGTGTTGCTCTTGCGGCTCTTTGAGCCGCGCAGTTCGCCGCCACCCCCTGCGGCGGACTGCAACTCGACGGAGCTCGTTGCACTCACCGCTGGCGGCGAACCGCAGTAAACGCAATACAGGGTAGAGGCTGCCGGTTATTTAGGCCGAGGCGGCTAGCAAAAGACGCTGCGCGTCCGTTTATTCCGAGAGGCAGCGCAACTGAAGACCGTGGGCACGATAGTACGTGCCTTTGGAATTGAGATTCTGCATGTAGAAAGCCAGAAATATGCCGTTAGCTCCACTCGCCGAAATCGACCAGAGAGACCCCTCGAGCCCATTGCCGCCCAGCACGCCCGAGCCCGAACTGCGGTAGCCCGGGGCGGGGCGAGCGGCACACGAAAGCCGCCAGCCTCTATTCACAAGAGAGAGGCTCTCTCACCCTCGACAGCCCCCCTCCCTCTCATTTCGACAAGAAAACGAATAGATTAACCCGAACTCAACAAATATTTACTCCATGAACAAACACAACCGTCGTGCACGTATCGTCTTTTGGGCGACAAGTGCCGTGTTGGTCTTGTGCGCCTCGTGCGGCACCCGCCAGAACCGGCAGACCAGAACCCCGAATATCGAATCCGTGATTCCCGTTCCCGTGCAGACCGAGAACTTCGAAGTGCCCGCCTCGAAAGAGATTCGTCCCCTCGTGCTGAACCGTCATACTGCCATCGTTTGCACCGACTCGACATTCGCACCCGTGGCTGAATATTTGGCGCGGAAAGTGCGGACAGCAACCGGTTATGAACTGAAAATCGCAGACCGGCTGCCGGACGAAGGGCGGAACTATATCCTGCTGACCCGCACCGATTCGGTGGCTCAGGCCGAGGGGTATCGGCTCGTCTCCTCGCCCGACGAGACCGTCTGCATTGCCGCACAGGCGCCGGCAGGGGCTTTTTATGGGGTGCAGACCTTGTTGCAGCTGTTGCCGCCCGAGATCGAAAGTCCGGTGAAAGTCAAGGACGTAGCGTGGGAGCTGCCCGTCGGAGTGATCGACGACTACCCCCGGTTCAAGTATCGCGGGGTGCATTTCGACCCCTCGCGGCACTTCGCCGGCGTGGAGTTCATCAAGAAACAGCTCGATGTGCTGGCGATGTTCAAAATCAACCGCTTTCACTGGCACCTGACCGACGACCAGCTCTGGACGATCGAAATCAAAAAATATCCCGAACTGACGGCCAAGGGAGCTGTGCGGACTGAAGGAGACGGCTCGACCCATCGCGGATTCTACACCCAGGACGAAATTCGGGAGGTGGTGGCTTATGCTGCCGCGCGCTACATCGACGTGATTCCCGAGATCGAGATGCCGGGACATGCCAAGGCCGCTTTGGTGTCGCATCCCGAACTGTCGTGCACCGGCGGGCCGTTCGACCAGCCGCGGGTGATTTGGGGTGTCGAGGACGACGTCTTCTGTCCGGGGAAAGACACCACCTTCGCCTTTCTGGAAAATGTGCTGACCGAAGTCTTCGACCTCTTCCCCAGCGAATACATCCACATCGGCGGCGACGAGTGTCCGAAAGTGCGGTGGAAGGCCTGCCCGGATTGCCAGCGGCGGATTCGCGAACAGGGGCTCGACAAAAAGGCCGGGCATGTGGGGAAAGATGGGCGCAAACATACGGCCGAAGAGTTGTTGCAGAGCTATACCATCACCCGGATGGAGCAGTTTGCCAACGCCCACGGACGTAAGATTATCGGTTGGGACGAGATTCTGGAGGGCGGTCTGGCTCCGTCGGCCACGGTGATGAGCTGGCGCGGCGAAGCGGGCGGTATTGCGGCGGCGCGGCAACAGCACGACGTGATTATGACTCCGAACAGTGCTGGGTTCTACATCGACCACCAGCAGGGGGCGGCCGAAGTCGAACCGGTGTCGATCGGCGGTTATTCCACCTTGGAGAAGGTCTACAGCTACAACCCGGTGCCGGACTCTGCGGCGGCTGATTGGGGACGTTATATTATCGGTGTACAGGCCAATCTGTGGAGCGAATATGTTCTGTCGGATGCCCATCGGGAGTACATGTACTATCCGCGGGTGCTGGCTCTGGCCGAAGTGGACTGGTCACCGAACGATCGGAAAGATTGGGCGTCGTTCCAGCGGCGGTTGGTCGATGCCGAACGGCGGCTCGATTACCACGGCATCAATTACCACATTCCGATGCCGGAGGGGACGCTGGTCGATCTGCTCGCCTTTACCGGCGACTCGGTAGCGGTGCCGTTCTCCAATACCCGGAACCTGCCGATGGTCTATACGCTCGACGGGTCGGAACCGACCGCAGCATCGGAGATGTATAAGGATACCTTAATGATCGGCGGCGACGAACCGGTTGTGATTCGAATCGCCACGCTGACGCCTCAGGGCAAGCTGAGCCCGTCGCGGTCGATCCGGGTCGAACGGCAGCTTCTGAAACCGGCGGCGGAACCGGCAGCGGTGGATTCGGGCGTCGTGATGCGTGTGGCCGAGGGGCTTTTCCTGACGGACGAACAGATCGCGGGTGCACGTTTCGGGGCGGATACGGTGGTGCGCTATTTCTGTCCGGGGTATGAAGCGGGGACGAAGACGGCGCCGGAGTCGCTGGTGGTTTACGAAGGGTTCGTCGAACTGCCGGAGGATGGTGTCTACGGCTTTACGACGGATATGGAGGAGTTGTGGATCGACGGCGAACGGATCGTGAAAAACGGTCAGGAGGCGGCGAGTCGCCACTTGCGGCATAAGACGACGCGTGCTTTGGCGGCCGGGAAGCATGCTTTCCGGTTGGTGTTCAATAATATGATCCGTCACGGTTGGCCGGACGTTTGGAACGACATCTCGTTCTTCGTCAAGACGCCGTCGGGCACTGCCTATGAGCGGGTGAAGGCTTCTCAACTGACGCATGCCGTTTCGGTGGACGAGTAGTGGGGGGAGATTTGATAGTACATAGGGGGCCTTGATCAATTCAAGGCCCCCTATTTTTTCGCTGATGGAGATCAGGTCGTAGGGGTAGAGGCTGGCAGTTGAAATGCGTGAGCATTTCCCGTCCACGGGACGTGGGGCCCGCGCGGCCCGAGTACAGTATCCTCCCGTAGGACAGCCGCGCGCCCCGCCTAAAGGAGCGATTCAGCTATTTCGGCTTACTGCCGAAATAGAATGAATCGCGCAAGGCGCGCATCGAAGAACTGGGCCGGACAGATTAAGCGATACGCAGTATCGCTCCGTCCCGCTGGGGCGCCCATCAGGCGTTTTGTCAGGGTTGTCTCTGCCTTATTAGCCGTCCGCCGCCCGCGCAGGGCAGTTTCAGGCGGCTCGAAGCTCGACCGCGCGCCGT
>NZ_CAJTUJ010000183.1 GCF_910579375.1 uncultured Rikenella sp. | reverse complement strand
ATAGATGAATCGCGCAAGGCGCGCGAAAACGCGGCGGAGCGAAAGCGGAGCCGCAGTGAGGCCGACACGGGGTAGTGCTTTGGGCCGTGGGTTGGGCTGTGCTTTTGCGACTCGCAGAGTCGCGCAGTTCGCCGCCACCCCACGCGGCGGACTGCAACTCGTCGGAGCTCGTTGCATTCACCGCTGGCGGCGAGCTGCTTTAACAAGACGCGCCGAGGACGAAACCGACAGAAAAAGGCAGTGTATTTGCGACTCGCAGGGTCGCGCGGGCTCTTACGAACCGTAAGTCTGAATGGAAAGCGGGCCCAAGCCCGGGTTCTAAGTTCCCAATCGGTTCCGGCGAAAGCTCTCCGTTCCGTTTATTCCGAGAGGCAACGCAACTGAAAACCGAAGGTGCGAGGATGCGAATTGCCCGGATTAAGTCCCATAGCCGTGTAATCTACAAATTTGGCCGTCAAAGCATCGCATGTGGACGACCAGCTATATCCGCTGCCCCCGACGAAGCTCGAAGCATCCGTGTTAATGCCGTAGCGGCAGCCCGGGGCGCGCCCGTCGGGCGTTTTAATGGCCGTCTCTGCCCTAAAGCCTCCATCCCAAGAATAAACCGTTGCCTCCTTACATTGCTCGTCGCAGGCACACCTCCCTCTGTTTATTCCGAGAGGCAGCGCAACTGGAAACCGTAATCGCGGTTACCCCCACTGCTGGTATGGAGCCACTCCAGGCCGAAATTCAGAAGAATGCAGCCCACGGCAGAGCCGGTGAAAGACGACCAACTGTAACCGAGATACCCTGCGCCATACAACCCGCCCGCATAATCGGTGCGTTGGCCCGGGGCGGGGTTCCCTCCTGTCCAACCGCAGCACCGACGATTAAAAATCGTATCTTTGCAATCACGCAACGAGTTATTCTCAGGATTTTATGGCCAACAAGACCTACCTCAAGATACGCAATTACGTCCAGGATCCCGCCCATCGGCGGAAGATCACCCTCATCTTTTGGAGCATCCTCGCCACCCCCGTTCTGATCCTCGGCACCCTCCTGCTGATGATCGGCTTCGGCGTGTTCGGCAAACTCCCCACCTTCGAAGAACTCGAAAACCCCCGGAGCAACCTCGCCACCGAAATCATCTCCGCCGACGGTAAGAATCTCGGGAGCTTTTTCATCGAGAACCGCTCCTACGTCGATTACGGCGACCTCTCCCCCAACTTGGTCGCCGCCCTCGTCGCCACCGAAGACGCCCGGTTTTACAGCCACTCCGGCATCGACTTCAAAGGCCTCGCCCGCGTGGGCTTCAAGACCGTCCTGCTCGGCGACCGCGGACAAGGCGGCGGCTCCACCATCAGCCAACAGCTCGCCAAGAACCTCTATCCTCGCGATACCGTCCATAGCTCCGGGCTCGCGAAAGCCGGCAAACTCGTGATCGCCAAACTCAAAGAGTGGATCACCGCCGTAATGCTCGAACACAATTACACCAAGGAAGAGATCGTGGCCATGTACCTCAACACCGTCGAGTACGGGTCGAACGCCTTCGGGATCAAATCCGCCTCCGCCACCTTTTTCAACAAGACCCCGGCCGAGCTGGCTCCCGAGGAGGCAGCTATGTTGGTGGGCGTGGTGAACGCCCCGAGCCGGTACAGCCCCGTGCGGAATCCCGAGCGGGCATTGAAGCGGCGGAATACCGTTCTCGAACGAATGGGCAGCGCCGGCTTCCTCAGCGACGCCGACGTGCGCCGGCTGACCGCCGAACCCATCCGGCTCGACTACCACCCCGTCTCCCATAACGAAGGAATCGCCACTTACTTCCGCGAAATGCTGCGGCAGTATATGACCGCCACCGAACCCAAACGGAAACAATACCTCACCGACTGGGACTATCAGACCGAACTCGAACGCTGGCAGAACGATCCCCTCTACGGCTGGTGCAACAAGAACACCAAAGCTGACGGCACCCCGTACAACCTCTACAAAGACGGCCTGAAACTCTACACCACCATCAACTCCCGGATGCAGAAGTACGCCGAAGAGGCCGTCCGGGAACATATGGTGAAGACCATCCAGCCCCAGTTCGAAAAGCAGCGCAAAGGCTATAAAACCATCTTCTACAACATCAACAAAAAGGAAGAGACTAAGATCGTCCACCGGGCGATTCTCCAGAGCGACCGGGGGATGGCCATGAAACGGAACGGGATGAGCGACGACCGCATCCTGGCCGCCTTCGAGAAACCGATCCCGATGACCGTCTTCACCTACGCCGGAGATCGCGACACCGTGCTTTCGCCCAAAGACTCGATCCTGCACATGAAATCGTTCCTCCGGGCCGGTTTCATGTCGATGGATCCCGCCACCGGCTACGTCACGGCCTACGTCGGAGGGACTAACTTCCGGAACTTCAAGTACGACATGGTACGGCAGGGGAAACGACAGGTCGGTTCCACCATCAAACCGTTCATCTACACCTTCGCCTTCGACATGCTCGGGTACAACCCCTGTACGCTGGTGCCCAACTCTCCGGTGACCATCGAAGCCTCGACCGGTCCCTGGTCGCCGAAAGAGGCCGGCAATGTGCCGCAGGAAGGAGAGTTGCGTCCCCTGTATTGGGGGTTGGCCAACAGCCGGAACAACTACTCGGCCTGGATCATGAAACAGGCCCAGCCGCAGGCCGTGGCCGATATGATCCATAAAATCGGCGTCCACAGCTATATCGACCCGGTTTATGCCTTGTGTTTGGGCACGCCTCAGGTCTCGGTTTTCGAGATGGCCGGCGCCTTCAGCACCTTTGCCAATCGGGGGGTGCACACCGAACCGATCTTCGTCACCCGCATCGAAGATAAACAGGGGAATGTCCTGGCCTCGTTCTCACCGCAGACCTACGACGCGATCAGCGAGCAGACGGCCTATACGATGCTCGACATGCTCAAGCGGGTCGTGACGGCAGGTACTGCGGGTCGGTTGGGTTATCAGTTCAACCTTCGGGGCGATATCGGCGGCAAGACAGGGACGACCAACAACAGTGCGGATGCCTGGTTTATGGGCGTGACACCGCATGTGGTGGCCGGCACCTGGGTCGGCGGCGAAGACCCGGCGACACACTTGATGAGCGGCGCAGACGGTTCCCGGGTTGCCTTACCGATTTTCGGGATATTCATGAAGAAAGTTTATGCGGACAAATCGTTGGGCATAAGCATGAACGACCGTTTTATGGAGCCGATCGGCGTCGTTCGGTACGATTGCGATCCGAAGCAGGCGATTTCGACACCAGGTGCTACGGCAACGGGAGAGTCCGGAGGCGACGAATTCTTCCAGTAGGCATTTTTCGTAACGTTATTGTTTTAGCATTGGCGGCAAGTCCACGTAAGGACTTGCCGCTTTGTTTTGCGAAGCACGTGAACAAAGAGCGGTGCGAGGAATTGGGCCGAGGTTGCCCGCGTTGCATAGGGGTAGAGGTTGCCGCAGCGAAACGCAGTTTCGCCCGTCCACGGGACGTGGGGCCCGCGCGGCCTGAGCGCAGTCCCCTCCTGTAGCCAAAGACGAGCGCCACGCCTTTTTGGGCCGTCGGCAGCTTGAGGATGCGTTAGCATCCGTCGAAAGTCTTTGGTTCTTTCTGTTCACAAAGAGAACAGTTCTGTCCGGCACAGAGCTCGGCGCGCGCCTCGCCTAAAGAGGGAAATCGTCAAAATGCGCT
>NZ_CAJTUJ010000182.1 GCF_910579375.1 uncultured Rikenella sp. | reverse complement strand
TTTTCGAGTACAGTTCTTTATTCGCGCGCCTTGCGCGATTCAACTATTTCGGCTCACCGCCGAAATAGTTGAATCGCTTCTTTAGGCGGCGGCGCGCGGTCGAGCTTTGACCCGGCTGGAACTGTTCTCGTTGGCTTCGCGTTGCCTTCGGCTTCCTCGTGCTACCTCGGCAAAGCCCGCAAGCGGTCTCTGCCCTCGGTACGCTACTCGGTTCCTCCTCGCCGCTCGGCAATTTGCAAACTGCGTTTGCATTGCCCTCGCTGGCAGCGTCGGTTGTGAACAAAGAAAACCAGAAAAACTTTAGACGGATGCTGACTCATCCTCCAGCTGCCGGCGGCCCAACAACTAACGATCGCCTCAGCCCCAGACTCGTTCACAAGTGCGACCTGAAATGCACAGGCCCTGCCGCCTTGGAAACATAACCGAATTTTAAGTGTCGAAACAGATGCTAAAGTATATCATTTACAGCGTACTCGCAGCCGTAATCGCCCTGAGCAGTTGCGGCGCTGAAAAACGTCAGGAACAACAGGAAACAGAAATCGTTCCCTCCGACTCGGTGTTTATCGCCTCCTACTCCTTTGTCGATACCGCCGCCGACACCTTGTGCGACCCGACCGATCACCTCGCCGCTTTTTATAGTAAACTCAGGCGACTCGATCCCCTGCGTTTTCCCGTCTCCGACACCGCCGACACAACGGTCGAAGAGGCCATCCGTCGTGTCAATATCATTCAGTTCGGAGACTCGCACATCCAAGGCGGCGTGATTCCCGACGTCATTATGCGCCACCTCCACGCCCGATTCGGAAACGCCGGACGAGGCATGATCGTCCCCCACAAACTCGGCGGCAGCAACGAACCCCGCGACTACGCCATCCGACCCGTCTCGGGTGCCTGCGGCGAATGGAGCTGCGCCCGCATCATTCAGGGGAAAGGAGCCAGCCAGCCGATCGGCATCACCGGCATCGCCGTCCAGAGCTCGCGCGCCGAGAACAAACTCCTGCTCTGCGCCCTGCCCACCAAAGACACCCTCGACTACAGTTTCAACAAAGTCCGGATCTTTCACGGGAAATACGCCCCGATCATTGAAGCACCCGACAGCCTCTCGGCCGGAATCGGAACCCCGGACATTATCTACGACTTCAACACCGACATCGACCTCGTCTCGAACGTCGACTCCCTCGAACTGCACACCTACGCCGACGGAAAATTCGCCCACGGGCCCATCTACGGCTTTTCGCTGGAAAACGGCCGCAACGGCATCCTCTACCACGCCATGGGAGTCAACAGCGCCTGCTTCCTGCACTGGGGCAAGCAGGAAGAGGTCGTTCGCCAGAGCACCGCGCTGGAACCCGACCTGATCATCCTCTCGATGGGCTCGAACGAAGCCGCCGGCAGCAACTTCAACGACGACGTCTTCTACCGCGAAGTGGATCGGTTCGTCTCGCCGCTGCGCACCGCCAATCCCGAAGCCGCCATTCTGCTGACCGCCCCCGTACAGGCATTCAAAAAAGGGGAGCCCAACGCCAATTTCGGCCGCATCAGCCGCACCCTGCGGCGCTATGCCGAAGAACAGGGCGTCGCCTTCATCGACCTCTACGCCGCCACCGGCGGCGAAGGATCGGCACACAACTGGGCCGACCACAACCTCATGGCCCGCGACAAGATACACTACACCGCCGAAGGATACCGCATACAGGGCCTTCTGATTTACAACGCACTTTACAACGGATACATCGGTCATGGCTCCACAGCTCAGTAACCTCCTCGACCTGCTGAAATACAATCCCGCCGAACCGCTGCTCTTCACCAGCGGTCTGTTTCTCTTTCTGTTTCTGGGATTCACCTGCTTCTACGGATTCATGCGCCGGGCCGTCACCCTGCGGATCGTCTACGTCACCCTCTTCTCGCTCTACTTCTACTACAAGACCAGCGGCATCTTCTTCCTGCTGTTGATGTTCACCGCCACGAGCGACTTCTTCATCGGTCACTTCATCGCCACCTCGCGGCGGAGAGGAAGCCGGCGGGCATGGGTGGCTCTGAGCGTCTGCATCAACCTCGGGATGCTGGGCTACTTCAAGTACACCAACTTCCTGATCGACATCGTCAACAACTTTCTGGCCGATCCGCTCGAATTCCAGAACATCTTCCTGCCGATCGGAATATCGTTCTTCACCTTCCAGTCGATGAGTTACATCATCGACCTCTACCGGGACAAAGTACGGCCGCTGCACCGGTGGATCGACTACCTGTTCTACATCTCGTTCTTCCCGCAGCTGGTGGCCGGGCCGATCGTCCGGGCACGCGACTTCATCCCCCAGATCCACCAGCGGCCGCTGACCGTCAGCCGGGCGCAGTTCGGCGAGGGGGTATGGCTGATTCTGTGCGGGCTGTTCAAAAAGGCCGTCATTTCGGACTTCATCAGCCTCAACTTCGTAGACCGGATCTTCGACAACCCGATGCTCTACACCGGACTCGAAAACCTGATGGGCGTATTGGGCTATGCCATGCAGATCTACTGCGACTTCTCGGGCTACTCGGATATGGCCATAGGGATCGCGCTGCTGCTCGGTTTCCGGTTCAACGCGAACTTCAACTCGCCGTACAAGTCGGCCACCATCACGGAGTTCTGGCGGCGGTGGCACATCTCGCTTTCGACCTGGCTGAAAGATTATCTCTACATCTCGCTGGGCGGGAACCGCAAGGGGCGGCTGCGGACTTACGCGAACCTGATGATCACGATGCTGCTCGGCGGGTTGTGGCACGGGGCGGCGATGCGTTTCGTCATGTGGGGCGGGCTGCACGGCGCGGGGCTGGCGGGCCACAAACTGACGATGCACCTCGCGCCGGGCTTCCGACCGACGGGGGCCGATATGCCGCGCTGGCGCAGGATCATAGGCATTCTCCTGACGTTCAGTTTCGTCTGTGCGACCTGGGTCTTCTTCCGGGCGGAGTCGATGGAGGTGGCCGGACAAATCTTCTCGCAAATCTTCACGGCGTTCCACCCGGAAATCTTCTGGGACTTCGTGGCTGGTTACAAGTGGGTGTTGCTGCTGATGGGGATCGGCTACGTGCTCCACTTCACGAGCGACCGGCTCGAACAGCGGACTTTGCAGGCGGTACAGCGTCTGCCGATCGTGGTGTATGCCCTGATGACGACGGGTCTGATCTGGCTGATCGCCCAGTTGAGCAGCGGAGACGTACAGCCGTTCATCTACTTCCAGTTCTGACAATTATCGTTCTTTCGATTCTTTTCGCACGCGCTGACACCGTGCCGCTCCGGGCTACCGCGGCTGTAGCGAGGACGAATTGTGGTACGTCGGCAGCCACGGGTACAGCTGGGCGTGTACGCCGGTGACGGGCGACGGCACGGTGCGGTATTTGGCTTCGGAACCGGGGATGTTCAATCCCAGTTATGTGGGTAACCGTGGCCACGGTCTTCAGTTGCGTTGCCTCTCGGAATAAACGCCGCGGGCCCGCGGGGGCAAGGGGGGCTGGAGCTACCCTAACAGCCGCTACCCTACTTTTGAGTTGAATCCTGCGGTTCGAAAAACCGCCCGGGCCGGAGCCACCCCAGGCGTAGGCCTGCAACTTCGCAAAGCTCGTTTCCGGCCACGCTGGCTCCGACCCGTTCCGCTAAACTACCCTATCAGGGGATTACCTATTCGCCCTGAACAAAGCGAGTCGGACGCCCGGGA
>NZ_CAJTUJ010000181.1 GCF_910579375.1 uncultured Rikenella sp. | reverse complement strand
TTTGAGCCGCGCAGTTCGCTGCCACCCCACGCGGCGGACTGCAACTCGACGGAGCTCGTTGCTGCTCTCCGCTGGTGGCGAACTGCTATAGGTCGAGAGCGAGTAGCGCGATTCCGCGAGGAATCGCCATCCTCGGCAAGATCGACGCATTAGCGGCGCGTGGGGGGCGCGCCGAGGACGAACTTCTGAGAATAGGGTGGTGAATGGGCCGAGCTCTTGCGGCTCGAAGAGCCGTGCGGGCCGAAGTCTCCCCACGGGAGGGACGCACAGCGTCTTTTACTAGCCGCCTCTACTTCACGACAGCATCTCCCGGGTGTCCTACCGCTTCCGGCGCGAATAAATGGGAAGGGGAGAGTGCTTTCGCGGGTCGGAGCCAGCGGGGGCACAACGAGCATCGCGAGTTGCGGCCCTACGCCTGGGGTGGCTTCGGCCCGCGCGGCTCTACGAACCGCAGGATTCAATTCAAAAGTAGGGTAGAGGCTGTCTAATATTGGGGTAGAGGCTGCCATTAAAACGCCCTTTGGGCGCGTTTATTCCGAGAGGCAACGCAACGGAAAACCGTAGCCGCGGTTGCCCGCGCTGCTGGGACCGAGCCACGTCACGTAGAAATTCAAGTGCATGCCAAGGGAACCGTTGACCGTGGAAGCCCAGCTGTAACCGCTGCTGCCGACGCCGTTCAGCGCGCCCGTATCCCGATTGCGGAAGCCCGGGGCGCACCCACAGGGTATTTTATTGGCCGCCTCTACCCCCGTTTATTCCGAGAGGCAACGCAACGGAAGACCGTAGGAACGGTACGCTTCATTGCCGGGATTGAGGTTCGTCATGTCGAAATTCAAGTGCACGCCAGCGCTCTCTCTGACTGTGGAAGACCAGATGAAACCGAAGTTGCCGACGGAGCCCGGTACGCCTGACTTTGCGTAGCGGTTGCCCGGGGCGGGGACGAGGGGCTGGCGAAAACGAGACGGGGCTCTGCAAATGGGCTATCCCTTAACGGATGGGCTCGTGCCTGAACCGGGGGCTGAGCCGGACATGAGGGCTGTGTGCGGTGTGGAGCGAAAAGGAAGACGCCGAGTCGTGCCCATTTTGGGTCGACTCGGCGTCTGCTATTTATGTGCTCGGAATCTGCTCGATGCGGCAGGCTACTGCGCTTTCCGGGCGGTGGTGTTCTTGACCGAGGCGGTCTTGGCGCCGCTCACTTTCGGTGTCCGCTGGGTGGCGCTGCTCTTGGTGGCTGCTTTCGTGCCGGTCTTTGGCGTTTTGGCCGACTTCGGCGCTTCGGTGGTCGGTTCGCCGCTTTCGGCTGGAGCTTCGTCAGCTGTGAAGCGGGTCATCCCGGCGGCGATCAGGAGGTTGTACCACTGGGCGATCTTCTTGATGTCGGACTGGTGGACGCGTTCGGTGTCGTAGTCCGGAAGCACGGAGGAGATGAAGGTGCGCAGTTCGTCGGGGTTGGATTTGGAGGTCACGGCGACGGATTGGCCGCCCTGTCGGTCGTAGATGGTCTGAAACAGATCGCCCAGCGGCACTTCGGACGAGGTGGTGAAGATGGCGATGTCGCCCAGGGCGCTCACTTTGGTCGTGCCGCCGACCATGGTACGACGGCCGTCAGCCAGCGATTCTACGATAATCCCCCCTTTGCCTTGTGCCACGTAGCGGTAGAGACCCGGGGTGCCGGATACGGCTAAAATCTCTTTCAGTTCCATAACGTATTGGTTGTCTTGTAGTTTTTCTGGTTCGTCGAGGCGGCTCGATGGGCTGCCTTGCGGGGAACAAAGGTAGCAAAATTTCCTAATTCCGGATGGCGGCGGTTTCGCGGCACAGGGTGGTGTGGAGGGCGAGCACTTGAGGGATCAGCAGTTGTCGGTCGTCGGCGGTGAGGGTGAAGTCGGCGTAGGAGGCGCGTTGGGGATCGCTCAGCTGGGCGGAGATCCGGGCGCGGGCGGCGGTGGGGGTGGTCCGGTCGCGTTGGATAATCCGTTGGAGGCGAATGTGTTCGGGGGCGGTGACGGTGACGATGCGATCCATCAGCCGGTGGGCGCCGGATTCGATGAGGATGGCGGCTTCTTCGACGATGTAGGGGGGGGGCGAGGGATGTCGAGCCCACTGGGCGGCCCAGTGTTCGAAGTCGCGTTCGACGGCGGGGTGTACCAGGCGGTTCAGGGCGGCGAGGCGGTCGGGGTGGCCGAATACCTGGCTGGCGAGATAGGGTCGGTTGAGTTTCGTGGTCTGATTCTCAGTGATATATGTTTCTTGGCCGAAGTGGCGGACGATGGCTTCCTGCAAGGAGGGGTCGTGCTCCATGAGCCGACGGGCGGCGAGGTCGGCGTTGTAGACGGGGATGCCGAGGAGTTGCAGGAGCCGGCCGACGGTGCTTTTGCCGCTGCCGATGCCGCCGGTCAGGCCGATGCGCAGGGGAGGAGGAGGGGTCATGGCCGGCGGGTGAAGAAGGTTTCGACGTCTTGGGGTTCGATGCGCAGGATTTCGGTGCCGAGGGGTAGGGAGTCGATCCGCACTTCGCTGCGGCCGCTGGGCTGGTGGAGGGCGTCGCGGTAGTCGACGTAGGCGTGGAGTTGCTCTTCGCGAATCCGTTCGTAGTCGCGGAGGGGGACGTTCAGGGTCACGCGCACGCGCCCGGGGATGACGATGGCTTGGGTCTGTTTCTCGAGGTGTTCGATCCGGACGGGGAGGTCGAGGGTGTGCTGGGTGTAGGGCACGATGTCGATGCGGTAGTCGGTCTGGCGTTCGGAGAGCAGGGTGCCGGCGGGGGGGATGAGTTCGATGTGGCCGCTGAGGGTGCCTTGGGCGTCGCTGATCCGACGGGGGCGGGTGTAGATGCCGGAGAGGCTGTCTAACAGGCTCCGGGGGCCGCGAACGTCGACGGAGTCGGGACGGAATCGGGGCTGGCCGATGGGCATGTGCTGGGGGGCGGGGTCGATGTCGATGCGGCTGAGGACGGCCATCCGCCGCGTTTCGACGGGCGATACGCGGATGGTGAGGGCGGTGTCGAGGATTTCGAGTATCCGGAGCTCTTTCCCGGCGGCGGCGAGGGCGCCGGTCAGGGAGGTCTTATCGATCCGGAAGAGTTCGTCGCTCTCGGGAACGGGAACCAGGGTGAGTTGGGACATGGGGATCACGAGGCGGTCGGCCAGGTGCAGTTTGTGGGCGAGGAGTTTGCTCCCGACGCCTTCGGCGCGGCAGTGGATGGTGGTGCGGGGTTGGTCGATCCACAGACGGGAGGAGAAGTCGTTGGTCACTTCGACGGAGAGGGGGATCTCGGTGGTGTAGCGGTAGCCGAGTTGGGTGATGTACCACAGCAGGGCGGAGATGACCAGAAAGATCCAAAAACTGGGCTTGATATAGTGGGTGATGCGGTTGAATTTCATGGCGGGGCAAAGATAGGGAAAATGGGGGTAGGGTGGCGCGGGGTTCGTGGGGCTTTTTGAGGGATTTCCGAGGGAGTTTTGAGGGGGCGCTCTGACAAGGGGCGGGGGTGTTGCTTTTGCGGTTCTTCGGCCCGCTTTGGGGTAGAGGCGGCGGGTCGGTTTGGTTGAGGCGGCCTTTATTTAGGGTAGACCTGGCCGTTGGTTCGGGTAGAGACCCGGCTAGTTGCTTGGGGTAGAGGCTGTCTCTTGGGGTAGTTCCAGCCAGTATTCGGGTGCCGAGCGGCCCCGTTTATTCCGAGAGGCAACGCAACTGAAAACCGTAGG
>NZ_CAJTUJ010000180.1 GCF_910579375.1 uncultured Rikenella sp. | reverse complement strand
GACAGCGGAGCCGCAGTGAGGCTGACACGGGGCGGAGAATTGGGCTTTGCTTTGGGCTGTGCTCTTGCGGCCCAACGGGTCGCGCGGGCCGAAGCCTCCCGCCGCGGAGGCCCGCAACTGACGTTGCTTTTGGGCCCCGCAGGCTTCGACCCACTAAAGCAATTACATATTGGCAGGCTTAGTTGCGTCCCGCTGGCTCCGGCCGCACAAAGTCAAGCCACAGATAGGGTAGACCCGGCGAGCTTTCGAGTGCCGAGCCGCCCCGGGCTACCGCACTCACAATACAGGCACACTGAACGGAATAGGCGACCACGGATGCTACTGGTCCGTTGCAACCAACAACATAAATGGACTACACCTCCACTTCTATGTAGCAAGCGTCCATCCGACCAATCCAAACCTACGCGCCTGCGGTTTTCAATTGCGTTGCCTCTCGGAATAAACAAAGGGAGGCGCACCTACGGGAGCAATTTAGGGTAGAGCGGCCTGTAAAACGCCCTGCGGGCCCCGCCCCGGGCCTCCGCGGCCACGGCGACGGCAACCTATGGAACACCAGCGACGAAGGCTCCGTCTGGTCAGCAGCAACTGCCTCCAGCCTTACCTACTACGGCCTCTATTTGTACTTCAACACAGCCGAAGTGAACCCGGCACTGGAATATTACCGCGCCTTCGGTTTTCAGTTGCGTTGCCTCTCGGAATAAACGGCGACAAGAGCAGTACCCCAAGCCGCCCGAACGACCAAACAGACAGGATAAAAACAGCAAAGAGACATGAAGATTTCATACAACTGGTTAAAGAGCTATTTGGATAGCGGCCTGAGCGCCGAAGAAGCCGCAGGAATACTGACCGCCGCCGGGTTAGAGATCGAAGGGATCGAGAAAGTCGAAAGCATCCGCGGCGGTTTGGAAGGCCTCGTCGTAGCCGAAGTGCTGACCTGTACCGACCACCCCGACTCTGACCACCTCCACGTGACCACCGTCTCCACCGGGACAGACACCCAGCCGCTGCAAGTGGTTTGCGGCGCCCCCAACGTAGCCGCCGGACAGAAAGTGATCCTCGCCCAAGTAGGCACCACCCTCTACCCCACCGGCGAAGAAGAGGGCTTCAAGATCAAGAAATCGAAAATCCGCGGCGTCGAATCCTTCGGAATGCTCTGCGCCGAAGACGAAATCGGCGTGGGAAATGCACACGACGGGATCATCGTGCTCGACCCCGCTATTCCCGCCGGGACACCCGCCGCGAAAGTCTACGATATGGAAGCCGACTACGTTTTTGAAGTCGGCCTGACCCCGAATCGGATCGACGCCGCTTCGCACTACGGCGTGGCCAGAGACCTCGGCGCCTACCTGACCGCACACGGACAAGCCGTCAAGGCATCGCTCGGCGACACCTCCGCCTTTCGCGTAGACGACCCGAACGCACTGCCTGTCACCGTCACCGTTCGCGACACCGCAGGCGCACCGCGCTACTCCGGCGTGACCGTCCGCGGCGTCCGGATCGGCCCCAGTCCGGAATGGCTGCAACAACGCCTGCGCGCCATCGGACTCAACCCCAAAAACAACGTCGTCGACATCACCAACTTCGTGATGCACGAATGCGGCCAGCCCCTGCACGCCTTCGACATGGGTAAAGTCGCCGGACACCAGATCATCGTCCGGCGCGCCGACGAAGGCGAACCCATCGTGACCTTAGACGGCGTGGAGCGGAAACTCAGCGCCGACGACCTCGTCATTGCAGATCAACAACGCGCCATGTGCCTCGCCGGCGTCTTCGGCGGCATCGACAGCGGCGTGAGCGACACCACCACCGACATCTTCATCGAATCCGCCTACTTCGACCCCGTGAGCGTGCGTAAAACCGCCCGGCGACACGGCCTGAACACCGACGCCTCCTTCCGCTACGAACGCGGCGCCGATCCCGACATGGCCCCTTATGCCCTGCGCCGCGCCGCCCTGCTCGTCAAAGAGCTCGCCGGCGGGATCATCGGTTCCGACATCGTAGACATCTATCCGCAACCGGTCCCTCCCTTCGAATTTTCCGTCAACCTGGGACGCATCAACCGGCTGATCGGCGCCGAGATTCCGACCGAGACTGCCCGGGCAATCCTGACCGGCCTCGAAATCGACATCCGGAAAGAGACCCTCGCCGAGAACGGCGACACCATACTGGAGATCGCCGTCCCCGCCTACCGCGTCGACGTGCAGCGCGAAGCCGATATCGCAGAAGAGATTTTGCGGATCTACGGTTTCAACAACGTGTCCGACCCGCACTACATCAAGAACGTCATTACCACCGGCAACCCGAAGACCCCGGATCGACTGGCCAACGCCGCCGCCGACCTGCTCGTCGGTCAACGATGCGTCGAAATCATGAGCAACTCGTTGACCCGCGGCGCCTACTACGAATCCCTGACCTCTTATCCCGCCTCCCACTGCGTGCGGATACTCAACCCGCTGAGCAACGAACTCAACGTAATGCGCCAGACCCTGCTCTTCAACGCCTTGGAAGCCGTCGCCCTGAACGTCAACCGGCGGAACGGAGACCTGCGCCTCTTCGAATTCGGGAACTGCTACTTCTACGACCCCGCCGTCGCCGCACAAGCCACCGACAACCCCACCCAGAAAGGCACCCTTCGTCCCTATCGGGAAGAATACCGGCTCGCCCTGACCGTCACCGGCGCTGCCAGCCAGCCCAACTGGAACGACCCGAAACCGGCTCCCAGCGACTTCTTCACCGTCAAGAGCCTGGCAGAGCTGTTGTTGCAACGCTTCGGCGTTCAGCTTTACGAAGGACGTTACGAGACCTTGGAAAGCGACCTCTACTCCGAAGCGATCGCATACGTCATCCGCGGCAAAAAGCTCTTCGAGATCGGGATCGTCTCTCCGAAACTCAGCCGGGGCCAGTTCGACCTGAAACAGCCCGTCTACTTCCTGGAGATGAACTTCACCCACCTGCAAAAGATCGTCGAGACCGTCCGCGTACAAGCCGTCGAGCTCTCGAAATACCCCGAAGTGAAGCGAGATTTGGCCTTGCTGGTCGATAAAGCCGTGACCTTCAGCCAGCTTCGCGACGCCGCCAGCCGGGCCGAGAAGAAACTGCTGAAATCCGTCGGCCTCTTCGACGTCTACGAAGGCGACAAACTGCCGGCCGGGAAGAAATCCTACGCCCTGAACTTCGTCCTCGAAGATCCGACCAAGACCTTGACCGACAGCGAAATCGAGCGGATTATGAGCACCATTTCGTCCGCCTTGACCAAAGCCACCGGCGCCCAGATCAGGGGCTGATCTACAGGTTGACACTGAGCGCCCAAAACGTGGAAAAGAATTGGGCATAGCAAACCGATAAGCGATACGCGCAGTATCGCTCCATCCCTCCGGGGACTCGTTAGGCGTTTTGTTAGGGTTGTCTTAGCCTTATTAACCGCCCGCCACTCGCGCAGGGTAGTTTCAGGCGGCTTGAGGATGCGTCAGCATCCGTCTAAAGTTTTTCTGGTTCTCTTTGTTCACAAAGAGAACAGTTCTGTCCGGCACAGAGCTCAACGCGCGCCGCCGCCTAAAGAGGGAAATCGTCAAAATGCACTTGTGCGTTTTGACTGGATTTCCCCAGGCGCGCAGAACAGAGCTCGACAATCACCCGTGGCAAGTGCGGCGGAGCGACAGCGGAGCCGCAGTGAGGCGCACACGAGGCGGAGAATTGGGTCGAACTTTGGGCTGTGTTTT
>NZ_CAJTUJ010000179.1 GCF_910579375.1 uncultured Rikenella sp. | reverse complement strand
GAGCGGCTCTTCGAGCCGCACGAGCACCGCCTCATCACGGAAAATTCGCCGCCAGCGGTGAGGACAACGAGTTCCAACGAGTTGCAATCCGCCGCGTGGGGTGGCGGCGAACTGCGCGACTCTGCGAGTCGCAGAAGCAACAACCCATTCACCGCCCAAGGCTGCCGGGTTCGTCCTTGGCGCCCCCGGCACCCGCCTATAGCGTCCTCGCTCTCAGTTCAAGCGGTCGAAGCCTGAGTTGCTTAGGGTAGAGACTGGCAACAAAAGACGCTGTGCGTCCCTCCGCGGCGAGAGGCTTCGGCCCGCGCGACCCTTTGGGTCGCAGGAGCACAGCATGTTTCTGTCGGGTTCGGGCTGCGCGCTCCGAGGGTGGGCCGAAGGCCCAGCGCGCAAGCCCGGCGGTTCGAAGAACCGCAAAAGCACAGCATTTTTCTGTCGGATTCGTCCTCGGCGCGCCCCCCACGCGCCGCTATAGCGTCGTCCTCGCCGAGGACGGCGATTCCCTTCGGAATCGCGCTATTCGCTCTCGGCCCAAATTTCAACCCAAAGCTCAACCCAGCGCGGCGCGAAAACCGTAATCGGTTTTCGCGCCTGAAGAACAGGCACGCCCCCAAGCACGCCCCAGTTCTCCGCTCCGTGTCCGCCTCACTGCGGCTCCGCTACCGCTCCGCCGGTGCCGCTCGGCACGCGAAAACTGGGCGTGTCTACTCCTAAACGTCGCCCGCGGCAATTCTTGCCGGATTGGCCGAGCGCCAACCGGCAGAATATGCCCTCTTAAACGGGTGGGCGACAGATTTTTCGCGCAAGAACAAGTTTGTTCGCGCGCCTGCGCGATTCATCCATATTCGGCTACCGCCGAAATAGCCGAATCGCTTCTTTAGGCGTCGGCGCGCGGCTTTGGCTACAGGAGGGTACTGCGCTCAGGCCGCGCGGGCCCCACGTCCCGTGGACAGGAAATGCTTGCGCATTTCAACTGGCAGCCTCTACCCCCGTTCTTCGTCCGCGCGCTGGCGGAAATCTTATTCAAACGCGAACAACGCGTTTGAATGATTTCCTTATCCAGCAATCGCGCGCGGTCGAGCTTTGACCTGGATGAAACTGCCCTGCGCGGGCGGCGGACGGCTAATAAGGCAAAGACAACCCTAACAAAACACCCAACGGGTGCATGGACGGGCGAAACTGCATTTCGCTATGGCAGCCTCAGCCTCAAGTCATAACCAACAGCCGAAGCAATGGCAAAGACTACTCGTCGCTCATGTGTGCCAGCTGCTCGCGATAAGCCGTCAGAAGCTTCGACTTTGATAGGAAGCCCAGATAGTGCCCCGTCTCATCCACCACAGGCAAATTCCAAACCCGCGTCTGTTCGAACTTCTCCATGACGCTGCGAATAGGCTCGTCCGGATGAATACGTTCCGGAGGCTGCGACATGTAGCGAGTCAGCGGGTCGGCATACTTGTCCGCATCGAACATGTCCGCCCGAATGTCATCCATCGTAATCACTCCCATCAGCTCGCCCCGCAGGCTGACCACCGGAAAAATATTTCGACGCGTATGTTCCACCGCCCGGATCACATGCCGCAACTTGCCGTTCAAAGGCACCGTCTCGAAATCGTATTCGATCAACGACCGCGTATGGAGAAACTGCATCGTATTCTCGTCCTTGTTGCGGGTCAGCAGCTCGCCGCGGGCCGCCAGCCGTTTCGTATAGATCGAATAAGGTTCGAAATAGTAGCTCACGGCGAACGACACGGCCGAAGCCAGCATCAACGGCAAAAAGAGAACGAAACCGCCCGTCAGTTCCGCCACGAGAAACATCGAGGTGATCGGCGCTTTCATCACCCCTCCCATTACCGTCGCCATCCCCACCAGCGTAAAACCCGCCACAGGCAGTTCCGTGCCGAAGAGGCGGTTGCAGACGATGGCGAAAAGATAGCCCTGCATCGCCCCGACGAACAGCGACGGAGCAAACGTCCCCCCTACCCCTCCCGAAGCGTTCGTCAGGGTCATCGCCGCCACTTTGAAGACCAGAATCCCGGCCACGTACAAGACGATCATCCAAAACGCGTCGCGCCACTCGTAAAAGAGCGATTGATCGAAAATCGAGGCCTGCTGACCGGTCATCAGCTGCGTGATGGTCTCATACCCCTCGCCATACAACGGGGGAAAGACGAAGATCAAGGCTCCCAGCACCAGTCCTCCGATCAGTACGCGGGAGCGCTGTTTCCCGATCGCTTTGATCCGGCCCTCGATCCGCATCGAGGCGCTGGCGAAGAAATAGGAGACGCAACCGCCGACGATACCCAACAAGGCGTAAAACGGGATCTCTTTCAGCGTAAAAGTCGGGGCGACGCCGGCGAAAAACGGCTGCATATCGACCAACAGATAGGTGGTAGTCGCTGCGGTCACCGAGGCCAGAATCAACGGAACGACGCTGGTGAAGGTGAGTTCGAGCATCAGGACTTCGATCACGAAGACGAAGCCGGCGATCGGGGCTTTGTAGACGGCCGCGATGGCGGCTCCGGCGCCGCATCCCAGCAAAAGGGTGATGTATTTGTAATTCAGCCTCAGGAGTTGCCCGACCGTTGAGCCGATGGCGGCTCCGGTCAGCACGATCGGGGCTTCGGCTCCGACCGAACCGCCGAAACCGATGGTAGCGGAGCTGGCCAGTAACGAGGTGTAGCAGTTATGGGGTTTGATCCTCGATTCGCGGCGCGAGATGGCATAAAAAATCCGGGTCACGCCGTGCGAGATGTCGTCTTTCACCCAATATTTGACGAAGAGGACCGTGACGGCGATCCCGATCATGGGATAGAGAAAATAGAGGATATTGGCGACTTCGATATCGGCCCAGGAGGTGAGTCCCTGTTTGATGAGGTGGATACAGCCGCGCAGGAGGTGTCCTGCGATGCCGGCGGCGATGCCGACGAGCACGGCGAGGATCAGGATGAGTTGTCGTTCGGAGAGCCGCTTGGAAAAGCGTGTAAACCAGCGGTAGAGTGTTTCGGTGGATTTCAAGGCGAAGACTTGTTATTCCGGTCTATACCATCGCCGTCCGGGGACTTCGATTACGGGGTGTGTTTCCTATGATTCGAGGGCCGAGGCGCGTAATTGGGGGCTAAGATAGCGATTTTTCGACTTCGGCGGTTTCGGAAGGATGGGTGCGGAGGCAGCTGCGAATCGCCCTCCGGCTGCGCCCCGGGCTACCGCGACGCGGGTAACGAGGGTTGTTTTGGAGCACTCGTCACTACGGGTACGGTCGGATCGGTGTGGTCTGCTTCGACGGACTCAGAGGGTGGGATCTACTTGGATTTCAATATGAATTATTTCTATTCCGGCCGGGCGCACAATCGCGCCTACGGTCTTCAGTTGCGGTGCCTCTCGGAATAAACAGAGACGTATTGCTTGGGGTAGAGGCGGTTTAGAGTAAAGGCGGCCTGTAAAACATCCTGTGGGCGTGCCCCGGGCTTCCGCGATCCGGGGAATAACAACCTATTCGGCAATCTGGGTGGTGTGGGCCTTCACGGATACAGTTGGTCGTCTTCTGCCACGAGCGGTACTTACGGATTTTTCTTATGGTTCGCCACGGAGATACTCGTCCCCTGCCACTCGCTTTACCGCGGCCACGGTTTTCAGCTGCGTTGCCTCTCGGAATAAACGGGGGCACAACGTCTTTTAATGGCAGCCTCGATCCTACTTTTGAGCTGAATCCTGCGGTTCGCAGAACCG
>NZ_CAJTUJ010000178.1 GCF_910579375.1 uncultured Rikenella sp. | reverse complement strand
TACATGGGGCAGCTCCGGCCCCTTGCCCCCGGCCCACTCCTTCCCCGTTTATTCCGAGAGGCAACGCAACTGAAAACCGCGGCCACGGCTGCCCACGTAGCTGGGGTAGAGCTGCGCCACGTGGAAATCCAAGTTCATGCTATTGGTACCGCTGACCGTGGAGCCCCAGCTGGAACCGACGTTGCCGACGCCGTTCATGTCGCCCAATCGCCCGTAATTGCCTGCGTCGCGGTAGCCCGGGGCGGGGTACCAGGCGAGCGGGGTTCCCGCGCCAGAGGTGCTTACCTTGTAGAGACGACCGTTGGTGGCTTTGAAGTTCCCATTGGTGTATTTTTCACCGGCTACGCCGTCGGAGTAATAGGGGAAGGTACCGTTCAAGGGCACATCGGCGTCCCGCGTAAAGTCAGACCCCAATAGGGTCTTCGTTCACGATATCCCCCACCCGCAAACTACCAGCTCAGATCTCCTCCTCTCGGATAGCGGACGGTGTAGCCGAAAGTCACTACCCGTTCCTCGCCCGGAGCCAGGTCGAGATGCCAGGTCAGCATACCGGTCTGCGGATTCACCTCGGCACCCGAATCGTTGGTCAGGGCGATCTCCACCTCCGACGTGCTCGACAGCGGATACTGATCTTTCACCGTCAGGTTCACCGGAAACGACTTGTTGTTTTTGACCCGAATCTCATACGACCGCATCCGCTCCATCTTCGCTCCCGAAACCCGCTCCTGATAGTTGCCCGTCTCCTTGCGTTCCACGACGACCTGCGATTCGAGCGTCAGCGGCAGTACCAGCGTATCCGCCGTGTTCCGCACCGAAAGGTTCGACTGCCCCAGCATCCGGCCGTCGCAAAAGACATTGACCCGTCCGTTCGTCAGGTGCAGCTCCTGCCAGCCGGGCACGCGGGCCAGCAGCAGCACGTCGGTGCTGATCTTCGGCGTGACTTCGTACTCGTACAGCACCGGCACGGTATCGCGCCGCACCTGTACTGTCTGCCGGATATTGCCGTTGTCGGACGAGGAGACCAGTGTCAGCGGAGAGGCCAGCTGGTAGCTGATGTTGTTTTCCGATACCTCCATGCGGGCGGTCGACGCCATCGGGGCTACCGGTGCGGAGGCCATGAATTTGGGCCTCTCTTCGCCGGTGTAAGTGCCGCCGAATTTCGAGGCATCCACTGCCATGTCCTGCGTAACGTCCAGCTCCAACGTGCGTGCCCGGTATTTGATGGCCGGTGAGTATAATAGGGTTTGCGGGGTGAGTTGCGCCCGGTTCAGCGATCGGTTCGGCGTGCCGTAGCTCAGGGTGGCCGCTACCCGATCCCAGTCGAAATGAGTCCACTGCCACACCGTCCCCTGATAGTCCAGTTCGGCCGTCGCCCGGGCGGGCTCGAAACGGAAAAAGTAGACCGGTTCCCATTGTGCCGCCCGGGTGAAATAGGCGAGTTCGAACTCCGCCTTTTGCGTCCGCAGGCTGTTCACCCGTGCCCGAACCAGCGTCACTTGCGAAGCCTGGCTCTCGATCCGGCGGATGGCGCGCTCATTCTCCGCCCAGTCCCGATCCAGAGCCGCCCGGGACTCGCGGTTCTTGCGCTGCGCTTCGTAGACCGAGGCATATTTGGCCTGCATCCAGGTGTCGGCCGCTGCCAGCTGGCTGACCGAGGTGGCCTCCTGTTTGGCATTCGCCTGTAGGAACTCGATTTCGCGCACCAGTACCATGCTGTCGGCTTCGAGCCGGGCCCGACGGGCCGCCAGCGTGTCGCGCAGGAGCAGATACCGCTGTTGTTGTTCCACGTCGCTTCCGCGCACGGCCTGTTGCGACTCCATCACATAGGTGGCGCCGGTCGTTCCTGCCAGGAGCCGCAGTTCGACGGTCGCCGGATCGGCGTACCACAGGTCGGGGAAGGCGATTTCCGTCTCGCCCGCCCGGAGGGTCGTCGGAATCGACATCGTGACGTAGACGCCGCGCGGATAGATCTTCACGCTCTTGACGCGCCCCTGCAACGGAGCGGCCGTGGCCGGCGATCCGGCCCATCCTCCGAAGAGCACGGCGGCTAAAAGGAGACCGAAGTGTTTCATCTTGAATCGGGGTTTGTGTGTCGGTTTGAACAATGCAAAGCTACCTACAAATATAGTGGAAATAGGAATCGGTTATCTGGTTGCGGAGGTCGATTTCTGGCGAAGATTCGTTAATTTTGGACGGTATGAAACGACGACGGATACGGAATCTGGTGTGGTTCGCTCTCGCGGCGGGGGCGACGGTCGGGTATGTGCGCCTGCTGCCGAAGCCGTTGTTCGATGCGCCTTACTCGACGGTGTTGTATGCCCGCGGCGGGGAGCTGCTCGGGGCGCGGGTGGCGAAGGACGGGCAGTGGCGTTTTCCGCCCGGGGCGGCCTTGTCGGACAAGTACCTGCGGGCGGTGGTCGAGTACGAGGATCGGCGCTTCTATCGCCATCCGGGGGTCTCGCTGCCGGCGCTGGTGCGGGCGGCGGAGCAGAACCGGAGGGCAGGCGGGGTGGTCAGCGGAGGGTCGACTCTCACGATGCAGCTGGTGCGGCTGAGCCGGGGAAATCCGCCTCGGACGGTGGCCGAAAAGATCCGGGAGGCGATACTGGCGGTGCGGATCGAGTGGAGCTATACGAAGGAGGAGATTCTGGCGCTTTATGCGGCTCATGCGCCGTTCGGGGGGAATGTGGTGGGGGTCGAGGCGGCGGCGTGGCGTTATTTCGGCCATTCGCCGGAGCAGTTGTCGTGGGCCGAGGCGGCTACGCTCGCCGTGTTGCCCAATTCGCCGGCGTTGATCCATCCAGGACGGGGACGCGGGGAGTTGTTGGCCAAGCGGAATAGGCTGCTGGAACGGATGCTGACCCATTGGGTATTGGACAGTACGGAGTTCGAGGCGGCGTTGGCCGAGCCGCTGCCCGATGCGCCGGAGCCGCTGCCGCGGCATGCGCCTCACCTGTCGGATCGACTGGCGGAGGGGCGGGCGTGGCATACGACGGTGGATGATGCGCTTCAGGTGCGGGTGCAGCAGATTGTGGACGGTTACGGCGAGCGGATGTTGGCGGCCAACCGGATTCGGAATGCGGCGGCGGTGGTGGCGGATGTGGAGTCGGGCGAGGTGCTGGCCTATGTGGGGAACATCTCGCCGGGCGAACGGGCAGCGGAGGCGCGGGACGGCCGGTCGGTGGATGTGGTCGCGGCGCGACGGAGTACGGGCAGCCTGCTGAAACCGATTCTCTACGGGGCGATGCTGACGGAGGGGCAGGTGCTGCCGAATACGCTGGTCTTCGATACGCCGCTCCAGATGGCGGGTTTCGTGCCGTCCAACTACGACAAGACGTTCAGCGGGGTGGTGTCGGCGCGGCGGGCGGTCGAGCGGTCGCTCAATGTGCCGGTGGTGCGGATGCTGGCCGACTATAATCACCATCGGTTTCTGGGGTTGTTGCGTTCGATGGGGCTGACGACGTTCGACCGGAGTGCGGACGATTACGGTTCGACGCTGATTCTGGGCGGGGCCGAGGGGACGTTGGGGGAGATGACGGGGCTTTATGCGGCGTTGGCGAGGTCGTTGCTGCGGTATGACCGGACGGGGCGGTACGAGGCGGAGGATATGCGGGGGCTGAGGGTCGATTCGTCGGCGACAATACAGAAGGCGGAGGGGGTGTGTCCGCTCTCTCCGTCGGCGCTGTGGTTTATGTTCGAGGCGATGAGCGGGGTGAATCGGCCGGAAGAGGAGGCGGCGTGGCAGGAGTTCAGCTCAATGAAGC
>NZ_CAJTUJ010000177.1 GCF_910579375.1 uncultured Rikenella sp. | reverse complement strand
GTTGGGCTGGAATCTGGGCCGAAAGCGAGTAGCTGAGTCCCCGTGTCAACGGTCGGCCCGCAGCCCCCGGATGCGGAGGGGACGCACAGCGTCTTTTACTGGCCGCCTCGGCCTTAATATTCGTTCTCCGCTGGCTACGGCCGAGAACGCACCTCGCAGAATGGGGGCGGTTGAATGGGTTGTGCTTTTGCGGTTCGTAGAACCGCCGGGCCTGCGCGCTGGGACTTCGGCCCACCCCAGGAGCGCGCAGCCCGAATCTGACAGGAAAGGGCATTGTCAAACGGGTCGGACGCCCAGGAGATGCTATCATGGGGTAGAGGCGGTCAGTAAAAGACGCTGTGCGTCCCTCCCGAGGGGAGGCGTCCGGCCCGCGCGGCTCTTTGAACCGCAGGAGCACAACTAGGGTAGAAGCTGCCGGTTGTTAGGTAGTTCCAGCCAGCTTTTGAATGCTGAGCGGCACCGTCCCGGGCTACCGCGACGCAGGAAACGAGAGACGATTGGGCGATCTGATGAGCGTGGGCCACAGCGGATATAGCTGGGCTTCCACGGCCAGCGGCATCAGTGGCAGTATGTACTTAGGTTTCCACGTGACAGGGCTCAATCCCTGCAGCACGGTCAGCCGCGGCTACGGTTTTCAGTTGCGTTGCCTCTCGGAATAAACGGAGGAGAAGTACTCGCGGTGGGCAAGGGGCTGGAATTACCCTAATATAGGTGACTCTACCCTATTTCAATTTGACTTTGCGGTCGGAGCCAGCGGGGGCCAAACGAGCATCGCGAGTGGCGGCCCTACGCCGGGGGTGGCTCCGGCCCGCGCGGTTCTACGAACCGCAGAAGCACCGCACAATTTTCTGAACTTCGGCCTGTCGCCCCCCCGAGCGGCAAAGCTGCTGGGCGAACAGGCCGGCGGTTCGTAGAACCGCGCTAATCGCTCTTAGCCTATAACAGTTTGCCGCCAGCGGAGGCGAAACGAGCTCCGCCGAGTTGCAGCCCGCCGCCTACCGGGCGGCGGACTGCGCAGCTCGAAGCGCCGCAAGAGCATAGCCCATTTCTATTAACAATTCGTCCTCGGGCGCACTACTCGCTCTCAGTTCAAGTGGGTCGAAGCCTGCGGGGTTTGGGGTAGAGGCTGGCAGCAAAAGACGCTGTGCGTCTCTCCGCGGTCGGAGGCTTCGGCCCGCGCGACCCGTTGGGTCGCAGAAGCACAGCTAAAAGCACTACCCCGTGCCCGCTCCACCTCCTTTCGAACCTTCGAAATAAACACAAGCAAACACATGAAATACTTAGCCCTGATCCCCGCACGGTACGCCTCGACCCGGTTCCCCGGGAAACCGCTGGCCGACATTCATGGAAAACCCATGATCCAGCGCGTCTACGAACGATGCCGGGGGGTGTTCGGCGAGCCCTGCTACGTCGCTACGGACGACTCGCGGATCGAGCAGGCCGTCGCCGCGTTCGGCGGAAAAGCCATCATGACCTCCACCGCGCACCGGTCGGGCACTGACCGGTGCGCCGAAGCGCTCGACACCGCAGAACGCCTCACCGGCGAACGGTTCGACGTCGTGGTCAACATCCAGGGCGACGAACCGTTCATCGCCGTCGAACAGCTCGAACAGATCCGCCGCTGCTTCGACGATCCCGCCACACGGATCGCCACGTTGGTCAAACCGTTCGGGCCCGACGAAGATATCCTCAACCCCAACTCGCCGAAAGTCGTCCTTTCGACTACAGGCGACGCGCTCTACTTCAGCCGCAGCCCCATCCCCTTCCTGCGCGGCGTGCCCCGCGAGGAGTGGCAGGCGCGACACACCTACCTGAAACACATCGGATTATACGCCTACCGCAGCGACGTGCTCCGGGAGATCACCCGCCTCGCCCCGTCGACGCTCGAACAGGCCGAATCGCTCGAACAACTGCGATGGATCGAAAACGGCTACCCGATCCGCACGGCGGTGACACACGCCGAAACCCACGCCATCGATACGCCGGAAGACCTGCAACGGGTGCTCGATCTCTTTCCGACGGAAGACACGAAATAAACTGAGAACCAATGGTTAGCATCGAATTAATTACGGTGGGCGACGAGCTGCTCATCGGACAGGTGGTCGACACCAACTCGGCTTGGATCGGTCGCGAACTCGGCAACATCGGGGCGCAGGTCGACCGGATCGTCTCGGTACACGACACGGCGGAAGAGATTGCGGGAGCTGTCCGAACGGCTCTGGAACGGGCCGACGCGGTTATCCTGACGGGCGGACTCGGGCCCACGCGGGACGATATCACGAAACGGACGTTGGCCGGGCTGTTTTCGGAGGGAAAGATGGTGCGGGACGAGGCGGTTTTCGAACAGGTGCGCCGGATGACGACCGAACGGAGCATGGCGTTCAACGCGCTGAATCAGGCCCAAGCCGATGTGCCGGAAGGGTGCACGGTACTGCCCAACCGGCTGGGGACGGCTCCCGGGATGCTCTTCGAACGGGAGGGCGCAGGAGGAGGGCAGAAACTCGTCGTCTCGCTGCCGGGGGTGCCGTTCGAGATGAAAGCGTTGGTCGAAGAGCAGGTGATTCCGCAGATTCGCAGGCACTTCGCGTTGAGGGCTGTGGTACACCGCACGATGATGACTTTCGGACTGGCGGAGTCGGCGCTGGCGACGACCATCGCGCCGTGGGAAGAGGCGTTGCCGGAGTGGCTCCATCTGGCTTACCTGCCCAATCCGAGGGGGATTCGGCTGCGGTTGTCGGCCTATGATGTCGAACCGCAAACGGCACGAGAGGAGATCGAGGCGCGATTCCGGACGCTCGAAGGGTATATCGCGCCGTATCTGTTAGGGTATGAACCGGCTTCGGTGGAGTCGGCGGTGGCGAAGCTACTGGCGGAGCGGGAGGCGACGCTGGCGGTGGCGGAGTCGTGCACAGGAGGAGCCATATCGGCCCGGATCACGGCTCTGGCGGGGGCATCGGAGTACTATCTCGGGGGGGTGACCTCGTACAGCAATACGGCGAAAACGGCGATGCTGGGGGTCTCGGCGGCCGACATCGAACGACATGGGGCGGTGAGCGAGACGGTGGCGCGCCAAATGGCGGAGGGAGCTTTGCGGCGGTTCGGAGCGGATTTTGCCGTCTCGACGACGGGGGTGGCGGGGCCGGGAGGCGGAACGCCGGAAAAATCGGTGGGCACGGTCTGGATGGGGTTGGCATGGCGGGAGCCGGCTGCGGATTCCGAACCGCAGGTGCAGAGTTTCGCCCGGTTGATGCGGTTCGGTGAGTTGCGCGAACAGAACATCGAACGGGCGGCGACGCATGCGCTGAACATGTTGCGTCTCCACTTGCTGGGCTTCCCGGAGGCGTTCCAACAGACGGGGATGCTGTAACGAAGCCGGGTGGCGTGCGGACAGAGGGTTGGACTGAGCTGCCGTACGTTACTTGGGGTAGAGGCGGCCAGCAAAACGCCCGGCGGACGCCTTCGCGCCACGGCGGGCGGCCTTTATTATTTCAAGTAACTGCGCGTGGCATAGGGTTGGGCCGTCGGTAGCTTGAGGATACGTCAGCATCCGTCTAAAGTTTTTCTGGTTCTCTTTGTTCACAAAGAGAACAGTTTTAGGCGGGTCAAAGCTCGACCCGCGCGCGACTGCTGGAGTAGGAAATCATTCAAAGCGCAAGACGCTTTGAATAAGATTTCCGCCAGCGCGCGGACAAAGAACGAGGGTAGAGGCGGCCTTGGGGTAGAGGCTGCCATTTGCCCACCGCGGGCACGCGGGGCCTGCCCGGC
>NZ_CAJTUJ010000176.1 GCF_910579375.1 uncultured Rikenella sp. | reverse complement strand
AGAGGCAACGCAACTGAAAACCGAAACCACGGCCATTTGTATAGCTGGGGCTGAAACCCTGTGTGTGGAAATCTACGAATAGACTGTAAGCTTCTTTTGTCGATGATGAGTAGCTGTATCCGCTGAGGCCGACGCTCGCCAGAGCTCCCAATAATCCGTGAAGGCCTGAATCGCGTAAGCCCGGGGCGGGGATTTCTATTCAGGCACCCAAAAAAGTGAACAGCCCCTGCACAAAAACACCCTGAGGCACACAATAATTTCACCCCGACACTCGTTGTCCGGGCAAACGTGCAAACGTGAACGCAAACAACGCAAACGCGAACACAAACAACCCCTCAACGCCCCCCCCTCATGCCAAACCCCCAAGCCACGACGCACCGAAGCCTCTGGTTCCCCATCCTCAGCCTGCTGATCCTCTTCTGCGCCGCCAACATGCTCCTCGGAGCCCTCGCCCGACAACTCGACCACCTCGGAAACGCCGGACTCCGCCAATTCATCGCCTACGTCGGCAGCTTCGCCGTCACCATCGGCTACGCACTCGCCATCAGACGGCACTGGGGAGTGCTCATGCCCTCTTTCCGGCCCGAAAAGTGGAAACTCCACGGGCCCTTTATCCTCGTCGGAGTCATCCTCCTCTTCGCCACAGGCATCCTCCTCACACCCATCACCGACCGGATGCCCGACCAGTACAGCCGACTGCTCGACGACTACCTCAGGGGCGGACTCTGGCCCGTCATCACCGCCGTCGCCGCCGCGCCGCTCCTCGAAGAGTTCCTCTTCCGCGGCATCATCCAGAAAAACCTCGTCGCACGAGTCGGGCCCGGAGCCGGAATCCTGATCGCCGCCGCCATCTTCGGCGCCATCCACCTCATCCCCCAACAGATGATCTACGCCGGCTGCGTCGGCCTGATCCTCGGCTGCATCTACCACTTCACCGGATCGCTGGGCAGCGCCGTCGCCGTACACTTCATCAACAACGGCATCGCCACCCTCGCAGGCTTCGTCCTCGGAAGCGAAAGCATCGAAAAACGGCTCCTCGGAGGCGGAGAAGGGCCCGTATGGTACACCGCCTACGGCCTCTCGATCGTGCTGGCGGCAGCCGCAGCGGCCTATGCCGTGCGGCGCATCAAACGCACCAAGAGCGATTCCGCCCGGAGGGATTAGGGATTTCGCAAAAGAATCGCTATTTTTGTTCGTTAGTGCGCTCCCCGCTTCGGGCGCGCCCACATCGTAACACCACCGTGAAACACCTCTCGACACGCACCTGCCTCGCCGGGCTGCTGCTCGCCGGACTGGCGATCGGCGCCCCGAGTTGCAACAAACTCAAACTCTACAACGCCGATCGCGGCGAGGTCATCGCCTCGGTCGGAAACCGGAAACTCTATGCCAGCGACATCGCCGGACTCATCGAACCGGGGCTCACGGCACGGGACAGCGTGGCGGCGTTGCAGGCCATTGCCGAAAACTGGGTGCGCAAGGAGATCAAAAGCGCCGCGGCAGAGGAGGCTTTCTCGGAACAGACCCAGGATATCGAGGCCCGGGTGGCCGAGTATCGCGGCGCGCTGCTCACCTACCGCTACGAACAGGAGTGGATCGGGCAGCGGCTCGACACGGCGGTCACGGCGGAGCAGATCACCGAGTACTACGACGCGAACCGGAACGGATTCCGGCTCGCCGGGCCGATCGTCAAGGCACGCATCGCAAGGATTCCGGCCGGACTCAGGCAGAGCAAAAAGCTCGAAGAGATGTTCCGATCCGAAAACGAAAACGACCGGAACGACTTCCTCAACATCTGTCACAAAAACGGATACCGGACGGACGACTTCAGCACCGAGTGGACGGACTTCAGCACCGTGATCCAGCATATCCCTTTCTCGCAGAGCAACTTCGACGACTTCCTCCGGACGCACCGCTACTACGACGTCGAGGACGACGAATACAAATACATGCTGGCCATCGACCTCTTCCGGCCCAGCGGAGACTACTCGCCCAGGGAACGCGAAACGGAAAATATCCGTAAAATCATCCTCAACCGGCGGCGGCAGGAGTTGCTCAGACACCTCGAAGACAGCCTCTACGCCTCGGCCCGGAACGACCGACGGTTCGACATCAAAATCAGCGAATAATCAACCTCTCTCTCCTACATGAGAATCAGACACTTTTCGACCTTTCTGCTGCTGGGCGGGCTCGTGCTCGCTTCGGGCCGGGGAGCTGCGCTCGCGGCGCCGGCGACGGACTCGACGGCGCACGTCCTCCCGCAAACCATTGCCGACGAGGTCGTGGCGGTGGTGGGAAACAGCCAGATCCTCCTCTCCGACCTCGAAGAAGCCACCAACGAAACGGTGCGGGCGCGTGCCATGACGGGTACGATCACCGACCGGCCGGCTCGCGACGAGGCGCTGGAGAACCTGCTCATCGTGAAACTCCTCTCGGAACAGGCCCGGGCCGACTCGCTCGACAAGGAGCTCCCCGGCGGACTCGAAGCGCAGATCGAGGCTCAAATCCAGCAACTGGTGCTCGAAGCGGGATCGGTCAAGGCGCTCGAAAAGAGGTTCCGCAAGGAGATCTACGCCATCAAGGACGACCTGAAAAAGGCGGCCGAAGACATGCAGCTGGCCAGCCTGATGCAGAGCGACGTGATGAAAAAGGTGACGGTGACGTATGCCGAGGTGGCGGACTTCTTCGGCAAAGTGCCGCTCGACTCGATGGAGCTGATCCCGGAACAGTACGTCTACGCCCAGATCGTGCGGCTGCCGCCGGCCACAGAGGAGCGTAAGTTCGAGGTGCGGCAGCGGCTGCTCGAATTCCGCCGCCGGATTCTGGCGGGCGAAAAGCTGGGGGCGCTGGCGCGGCTCTACTCGATGGACCCGGGGACGGCACGCAGCGGCGGCGAATGGGGGCCGGGGGATGCCAACCAGCTGGTCTATCCGATCGTCGAGGCGCTCGAAAACCTGAAGCCGGGGATGGTCTCGGAGGTGATCGAGACGGAGTACGGATACCACATCGTGGAGCTGATCTCGCGGCGCGACAACCTGTTGCACTTCCGCCAGATCCTGCTCAAACCGCAGTTCACGGTCGAGGAGACGGAACGCGAACTGAAGCTCCTCGACAGCTTGGCCCGGGAGATCGGAACGGACAAAAAGGCGTTCGAAGAGGCGGTCGGGCTCTACTCGATGGATGCCCAGACGAACCGAAACGGCGGGGTGGTCTTCAACGCGAAGGAGGCGCGGGAGAATTTCGACACGAAGTACGCCAATCCGCGCTACATGAAGGATGCGCTCGACCCGATGGACTACCGGGCTCTGTCGCGGTTGCAGCCGGGCGAAGTCTCGGCGCCGTTCGAAACGATCGACCGGGCGAACGGGAACACGCTCTACAAGATCGTGCGGCTCAACGAGGTGATCCCGACGCACGTGGCGAGCCTGGCGCAGGACTACGAGATCATCGAGGATGTGGCGCTCCAGGACAAACAGAACCGGACGCTGGACAAGTGGCTCAACGAGATGATCGGCAAGATGTACGTCTGGATCGCGCCGGAATATCGGGGGTTGCAGTTCGAGCGGAAGTGGATTCGGGAGTAGCGGTGTGCCGCGCTTGGGAGTTGAACCAAGGCCTACCCATTCCCCACCGCGGGCACGCGGCACCGTTTATTCCGAGAGGCAACGCAACTGAAGACCGAAGCCACGGTTTCCTGTGGCATCAGGATAGAGACCAGTTGCACTGAAATTCAAATCCAAACCGCTGTTGCTTTTTGTGCCGGAGGAGTAGTTGAATCCGTGGTT
>NZ_CAJTUJ010000175.1 GCF_910579375.1 uncultured Rikenella sp. | reverse complement strand
TTTCCGGCGTGGGCGCATTGGGGTAATACTCGCATTATATGCGCCCCGCCGAGAAAACCCAGCTCAACAGACTCGCGAAAAATGAGGACTGCGGAGCCTAAGGAGTAGCGTAGCTATCACGAAAGTTCTTTGCGCCGCTTTCTTACAAGAAAGCGGCAGTTCCATGCGGATCAAAGAAGGCACAAAGAATAGCATACGAGAAATTAATTTTTTGCCCCCCATTTGGGTTTGATGCCGATGAAGATTTCGAAATTGATACCCGGCATCGGCCTTGCCAGCACCGATAGATACTCCTCGTCGAAGAGATTCCGTATCGTCCCCTTCAGCTCCAGCTCCGCCCACCGGAGCGAGATCCCCTTTCCCAGCGTCACATTGTTCATGTAGTACGCCGGGAGCCTCCCCGTGAGCGTCAACTCATTGCTCGACATCGTGAACCGTTCGCTGTACCAGCACCACTGGTACGCCATCGACCACCCCCGCCAGGATATTTCCCCCGTCGCATTCGCCGCGAACTCCGGCACGTATGGGAGCTGTTTTCCCACCGACCGATCTCCCGGCCCCATCGGCTCCCCTTGGTTGATCGACGGCGTCCACGCGAACGACCCCCTAAGCGCCAGTTTCCAACCCCTCGCCAGCCATCCCCTGAGCTCCCCCTCCGCCTCCACCCCGTAGGCATGCACCCGGCGGATGTTCCTCGGCGAGAAGAACCCCTTGACCGTCGGCAGCCAGATGATCCAGTCCTCGATCCTCGAATCGAACCACGTCGCCGACCCCGCGAACCTCCATCCCTCCTCCCGTCCCACCCCGAACCTCAGCCCCGCATCATACGTCCACCCCTTCTCCTTGCGCAGCTCCGGATTTCCCCCCGGCATGAAATAGAGGTCGTTGAGCGTCGGGAACCTGAAATTCCTCGACACCGACGCCTTCGCCGTCACCTCCCCCCGTTCCGACACCACCCCCTCCACGAACAACGCCGGAATCGGCGGCGCCCACTCCGTTCCGCACATCTCCCCCCTCAGCGTCGCCCCCATCCCGAACCGCTCCGTCGGCCGCCACTTGACCGCCGCCACCCCCGCCAGCTCGATCCTTGCCCGGTCGTACCCCACCGTCGCCCGCTCCCCCTCCTGCGTGACGATATTTTTGTCCGCACTCTCCACCCAGTGCTGATGCGCCGAGAGATCGAGCGCGAACAGCCATTTCCTCCCCCCGTAATACTCCCCTCTCGCCCGCCCGTAGAGCGTCTGCACCCGGCTCCGCGAGCGCGTCATCGCCGCCATCGTCCCGTTTCCCACATCTCGTTTGTAGTCATACGCCATCCGCGTGTAGAGATACCCCCCGTTCGCCTCCGCCTTCCATCCCTCCCGTCTCCGCTCCCACGACACCACCCCCCGGAACGTCTGCTCCCGCTGCCTGTTTTCGAACTCCGTCTCGTCGCCGTACTCCGTCGTGAGCATCGGCAGCTCCCGGTTCGAATTCAGATACCACCCCCTCAGCCCCACCCGATCCCCGTTCTCCGCCGTGTAGTACGCCTCCTGCAGCACATGTATGTCCCGATACGCCCCGCTCCGGTTCCGCTCCGTCGGGTAATACTGCCCCACGATATTCATCTCCTCGTCGTAGATATTCTCCTTCTTGTCCCGATTCCGATACTTGTAATCGTTCGGCGACGAAGCGCAGACCGCCCGCGTCGACACCTGCCACCTCCGCGCCCCATACGTCAGCCTCAGGAACTCGTCGAACGTCCGGAACGACCCGATCCCCTGCACGTACTGCAACCCGACCCCCTCCGTTCCCGCCGGCCCCGTGCCCAGCCTCACCGCCCCCCCCAAGCCACCGCCCGCCTCGTCGACCGACGACGTCCCGTGGAGCAGCGACGCCTCGTCGATGAAGAACGCCGGAATCATCGAGAAATCCGTCATCCCCAGCATCGGATTATTGATCCTCATTCCGTTCCACGTCACCTGCGTATGCGACGGCGACGTCCCCCGGAACGCCACCGTCGCGAGCGTCGCCCGTCCGTAGCTCTTGACGAAGATCGACGAATGGAACGTCAGCACATCCGCCATCGAGAGCGCCACATTTCCCCTGAGCGCCGCACTGTCGAACCTCGTCCGCTGTATCCCGATCTCCTTCAGCGGCCTCCGTCCCGTCACCGTCACCTCCTTCGTTCTGAGGAGCCGCTCCCCCTCCTCCTGCGCGCTCCCCTGCATGCCGCACCCTCCGGCCAGCAGCAGCACCAGCATCAGCCCTCTTTTTTTCATCGCTCCCCTCCTTCCCCGCTCCCCGTCCAGCCGAAAGCCCCCGGAGTGATTCCTGCATAAAACCGGTCGATCAGCTCCCCTCCCGCCGAATATCTGTAGACCATCCCCGGCTGCTGATAATCGACCGCATCCGCGATATAGACATCGCCGCGCACGGGATCGACCGTCAGCCCGTAATAGATCGTCCCCCCGTCCTCCAGGAACGGCCTCTCCGGCACCCGTTCCGCCGTCACCGGCATCCGCCACACATCCCCGTTTATCCAGTAGAGCGTATCCCCCGTCCCGTTGAGCTGCACCTCCGCCCCCCGGTCTCCCGTCCGGAAGCCGAACCGGCGTTCGATCCGGAACGTCTCCGCATCGATCCGGAAGAGCGCCGGCGCCTCATAGCCGTAGGGACTCCCCTCCGTCCCCCCGTCCGTAATCGTCCACAGCTTGCCGTGCCTGTCCATCGCCAGCGACGTCGGCTGAATCCCCACCGCCAGCTCGTCCACCACCACATCCCGCTCCGCGTCGATCTTCAGGATTCGGTTTTGGTACGACCACCCGTTGACATAGACATACCTCCCCGCCTGCACCATCTGCTCCGTCGACCCCGTCTCCATCGTCATCCCCGGACACTCGATATACCCCGTGATCTCGAACCGCTTCGGATTCACGATAAAGATGCGGTTGTCCCACAACTGCGTCACATACGCCTTCTCGTCCGACACGAAATGGATATATCTCGGCGACGTGAAGCCCGTGATGCGCCCGACCTCGCGACACGTCCGCACATCGATCGCGAAAACGACATGCGAATTGTTCACCACGATCCATCCCACCCCCTTCCTGACCACCATCGACTGCGCCACATCCCCCAGCTTCATCCCGTTCGCGCGGACAAAGAGCTCGTTTTCACCTCTTCCCGTCTTCGGATCGTAATACGACAGCGAAGCATTCCCATACTGGAAATTGCCCTCGTTGAGGACGAACAGCCCCCCCTCCAGCAGCGCCACCTCCTCCGTCGCGCCGTAGTCCCACTTCATGCAGCCGCCCATCGCCAGCGTCATCGCCAGCGCCGCGAGCCCCAGTGCCCGGATATGTCCCCTTGTTTTTTTCATCATCGTCAGAAACCGCACCGGCCGAGGGGGGAGAGTTCGAAAAAGAGAAACAGAATAGAGTAGGGCAGCCCTCCGCCGCAAAACCACCTCTCCGCCGCCGAAGAGGAATTTCCGACTTTCCCGGGAAGCCCGCCCGGCCGTCCCTTCTCTTGTCGTCGCATGCCCGATCTCCACCCGAAAACCCCGCAGGTGCAAATCACGTTGAAAACATCCTTTCGGCAGGTCTTCTGACTCGTCCCGTCCGCCGCGCCTTCCCGGCGCGCCGCCGCGCCAGTGGCCAAGAGTGCGACAGACCGTTCAGCGGACTCACAGCAGCAGGTACTGTCCCGGACTTCCACCGGGTTCCCTTTTCAGCCGCACCGTACGAACTACGACCCGGCTACCCGAAACGATCGCGACAAAAATAGAGACCTTTCCCCACAAAACCAAACCCCGCCCCCGTCC
>NZ_CAJTUJ010000174.1 GCF_910579375.1 uncultured Rikenella sp. | reverse complement strand
TCTGTTCGACAGGAGGGGACTGCGCTCGGGCCGCGCGGGCCCCACGTCCCGTGGACGGGAAATGCTCGCGCATTTCCACTGGCAGCATCTACCCCCGTTCTCTGTTCGCGCGCCGGGGAAATCTTGTCAAAACGCACAAAGTGCATTTTGACGATTTCCCTCTTTAGGCGGCGGCGCGCGAGCAACTGGAAAGTAATAACGGCCGCGCGCCATGACGCGAACGCGTCGGCCAAGCGGGCCCCCACGTCCCGTGGACGGTTCGCTACGGCAGCCTCGGCCCACGTTCTTTGTTCGCGCGCCAAAACCGCATCAAATGGAAGGCCAAAACAAAAGCCGCATCGGGTGGCTCCCGATGCGGCTCGCTTATCTGAGAACAAGGCGATAGCCTTGTCCAATCCTATTTCAAGATCACGTCGCTCTGACCGACCATCTGGCCGTCCACATAGACCATCACGGTGTATTGCCCCGCATACAGACCCGTGATGTCATAGTAGATGCTCACAGGCAGATCGTCGCCCTGATAGTCCACCACACGCTTAGCGGTGTACGGGATCGATTCGCCGGCGAAGGTAAACCGACCGCCGTCAGGCGATCCCAGAATATCCGCTTCCGGCGTAATCACGCGAACGTATACGGTACGTTCCCCAGGAATGGCCACTTCGTTCGCCGTCAGGATAAACTCGGTGACGAGTTTTTCGGTCTGCTTTGCCCGGCTGACGAGTTTGTTCCGTTTGCTGTATGCCAGCAAGGCGACATCCCGTGCCCGAAGTTGCGAGGCCCGTTTCACTTTATTGTTCAGTTCCTGGGTCATCTCTTCGGCGGCTTCGGCCCGCAGCCGGTAGGAGGACATCTCGCGTTTGAAGCGCATGTTTTCGCCCACGAGCTGCTGATTGAGCCGGTTCAGGGAGTCGATCTGACGCACGAAGCCCTGCATGGTCGCCCGAAGTGTCCCGAGTTCGCGCTCGTACTTCTTGATTTTGGCGTAGTTCCAGCCGCGTTCTTTCTTGAGCCGATCAAGGAGCGAGTCGGCGATGTGCCGCTGCTGCATGAGCGCGATATTCATCGTATCGTTGTCGACTTTGAGGTCGCCCATCTGGCCGAGCAGAACGGTCAGCCGATTGGTCAGGGTATCGCGTTCTTCGGTGATTCCGATCTGATCCCGCTTGAGCTCCTGCACTTGTTTCCAGAAGAAGAACGAGATCACGGCCAGAACGATCAGCAGAATGATGATCGCGATCTTCAGCCCTTTGACCGATCCGTTGCCGTCGTGCTGCGGATAGTCGTTGTAGTCGTAGTCGTTGTCGTTATACTCCATAATCTCTCTGTGTGTTAGAAAGCTGTCGTTTTTCGTTTCGCGCGCCGGCGACTCCACCTATAATATATGAAGTCCCGACTGATCACACTAACAAACGGCGTGCCACCGATACGGCTTCCGTTCGGAACGAAACCGCACGGAACACGATTTATGGCAGAAAAAACGGCTCTTGCCATGCGCCGGAAGTTGTCGTGACCGCTACAATTTCGGTGCAAGATAGATAAAAATTCGGATACCAAAAAACTTTTTTTCTGACACTCCATATTTTTCCCTAAAAAGGAGCCATTACCGGAATTATTCGAATACCCCCTTTATTTTAATCACAATTTTCACTAACTTGCGCCGCTCTTCGCGAGACCGGAACGAACGTAATAAAACCCACATACAGAATAACTTAACTTCTTTTTATGACAACCAACCAATCCATTCTCAGCACACCGACGGACGAAAATATGAGCGTTGTGGCTTACAAGGCTTTTATGCTCAAACGGCGTATCATCCTGACTTTGGCGACGGAAGGGGACTGTACGATCGCCGATTTGTCGAGAATTCTGAATGTCAGCAATCCGACGATCACGAAGCTGGTCGGGGAGTTGATCCGCGAGGGGTTCGTGCGCGACCAGGGTAAAATCGAAACGGGGGGCGGGCGCCGTCCTTGCGCGTTCGGGCTGGTGTCGGACGCGGGTTACTTCCTCGGGGTCACGATCCAGGAGGGGGAGCTCGGTTTCGGGGTGATCGACCTGAATAAAAACACGGTGACGGTGACGCAGCATGTGCCGTTCACGTACCATACGAATGCGCAGTTTCTGGACAATCTGGCGGCGCGGATCGAGGAGTTCATCGAGTCGCTGGGGGCGGCGGCGCGCGAAAAGATTCTCGGGATGGGGATTGCGGTCAAGGGACGGGTCGATGCGTCGTCGGGGATCATCTATAATGCGATCAACATCGACGGATATCCGCTGGCGCGGCTGATCCACGAAAAAACGGGGATCGAAACGGTGGTCGAAAACGACACGCGGGCGATGACGTATGCGGAGTACCTGAACGGGGATCGGAACGAAGTGCAGAATGCGCTCTTCATCAATATCGGCCGGGGGATCGGGGTCGGGATCATCGTGGGCGGAAAGCTCTACTACGGAAAGTCGGGCTTCTCGGGCGAGTTCGGGCACATTCCGTTCTTCGACAACGAAAAGATCTGTCAGTGCGGCAAAAAGGGGTGTCTGGAGACGGAGGCGTCGGGGATGGCGCTCGAAACGAGCTTTGCGGAGAGCTTGCGCGACGGGGCGTCGTCGATCCTGTCGGAGAAGTTCGAACGGGGCGAAACGGTCACGATGCAGGATATCATCAAGGCGACGGAGAGCGACGATGTGCTCTCGATCGACTTGATTACGGATGTGGGCGAGAAGCTGGGACGGGGGATCAGCGTGCTGATCAACCTGTTCAATCCGGAGCTGGTGGTGATCGGGGGGCCGCTGGCGGAGGTGAGCGATTATCTGATGTTGCCGATCCGCACGGCGCTGAACAAATATTCACTGCGGCTGGTGACGCGGGACACGACGCTGCGCATCTCAACGCTGGGCGAGACGGCGGGGGTATTGGGGGCTGCTCTCCTGACGCGGAACCGGATGCTGGGGATTCTCTAACGACACGTTCGGCGTTCCGGACGCCTTGTATTGGCCTGAGGCGCTCCTCAGGGCGGGCTTGTATTATTACGGTCTCCGCACGCGCTGGGCTGTTCCAGGCAGGGCAAAGCTCTCCCGCGCGCGACTGCTGGAGTAGGAAATCATTCAAACGCGTGATGCGCGTTTGAATAAGATTTCCGCCAGCGCGCGGAACAGGGAGTTGGGCTGAGGCTGCCATTTGCCCACCGCGGGCACGCGGGGCCTGCCCGGCCCGAGGGCAGTCTCCTCCCGTAGCCAAAGCCGTGCACCCCGCCAAAAGAAGCGATTCAACTATTTCGGCGGTTAGCCGAATATAGATGAATCGCGCAAGGCGCGCGAAAAACTCGACTTCACGTAAAGCTCCGTCGCCCGCCCGCTTAAAAGGGCATATTCTGCCGGTTGGCACTCGGCCAATCCGGCAAGAATTGCCGCGGGCGACGGGAATAGGGATAGGCCCGGCTATCTTTCGGGTGCCGAGCGGCTCCGGCGGAGCGAAAGCGGAGCCGCAGTGAGGCCGACACGGGGCGGAGAACAGGGACGAGCTTTGGGCTGTGTCTGTTCTTCAGGCTCGAAAACCGGTTACGGTTTTCGAGCCGCGCTGGGCTAAGCAAAGGGCTTGGCTTTGGGCGATGCTTTGGGCTTTGCTTTTGGTCGTACCTCTGCGGCTCTACGAGCCGCCGGGCTTGCGCGCTGGGCCTTCGGCCCACCCGGGGAGCGCGCAGCCCGAACCCGACAGAATTAGGCTGAACCTTACCTTTGGTCGTGCTCTTGCAACCCTTTAGAGTCGCGCAGTTCGCCGCCACCCCACGAGGCGGACCGCTATAGGCTGAGAGCGAGTAGCGCGATTCCGAGAGGTATCG
>NZ_CAJTUJ010000173.1 GCF_910579375.1 uncultured Rikenella sp. | reverse complement strand
TCCGATGCCCGGGCCCGACGCTGCAGCCCGAACGGGCGGAATAGTGTTGGTCTGTGGGATGAGCCGAGCTTTTGCGGCTAGCAGAGCCGCGCGGGCCGGAGCCATCCCCGGCGTAGGGCCGCAACCTCGCGATGCTCGTTACGTCCACGCTGGCTCCGACCCAATATCCGCCCCGGGCTTCCGCGACGCGGGTTACCACGGACGGCTGGGGGAAGTGATGCATGCCGGCGATAACGGTTACAGCTTATCGGCTACCTCCTATACTTCGAACAATCACTACCGAGGCTTGCATCTGAATCTCAGTACACAGAGCCTTTACACCAGTTTCTTTGACCATCGTGCCTACGGTCTTCAGCTGCGTTGCCTCTCGGAATAAACGCCGCGTGCCCGCGGTGGGCAATGGGCTGGAACTACCCTAAACAACCGGCTGCCTCTACCCTAATCGGATCTACTCCGACCAACCGCGCGTGCTACGCCGAGACGCCGAAGTCCCGTAGCGCCTCGTTCAGCGACGTTTTGAGGTCGGTCGAAGGCTTGCGCTGACCGATAATCAGCGCGCACGGCACCTGATACTCGCCCGCCGGATAGTGCCGCGTGTAAGAACCCGGAATCACCACCGACCGTGGAGGCACATGTCCCTTGTATTCCACCGGCTCTTCGCCCGTCACGTCGATAATCTTCGTCGATCCGGTGATGACCACGTTCGCTCCCAAGACCGCCTCGGCGCCGATGTGCGCCCCCTCGACCAGGATGCACCGCGAGCCGATGAAACAGTGATCCTCGACGATTACCGGAGCGGCCTGTACCGGCTCCAGCACCCCGCCGATTCCCACTCCGCCCGACAAGTGCACCCCCTTGCCGATCTGCGCGCACGACCCCACCGTCGCCCACGTGTCGACCATCGTCCCTGAATCGACATAGGCTCCGATGTTCACATACGACGGCATCATAATCACCCCCGGCGCCAGGTAAGACCCGTAGCGGGCCACTCCGTTCGGCACGACCCGAACCCCGAGCGATTCGAAATCCTGCTTCGTCTCCATCTTGTCGAAGAATTCGATGTCGCCGCTGCTCATCCGGCGCATCTTCTGGATCGGGAAGTAGAGAATCACCGCTTTTTTGACCCATTCGTTCACCCGCCACGCCCCGCCGCTCCCCGTCGGTTCGGCACAGCGCAGGGTGCCTTTGTCCAACCGGTCGATGACCTCCCGAATGGCCTGTTTCGTTTCCGGTCGGTCCAACAAAGTCCGATCCGTCCATGCTGCTTCGATAAGCGATTGGATTGCAGTCTGTTCCGTCATGTGCTGATTAGAAGTGAAAAGTTATTTCCGTTTTTCTTTGGCCGCGCCGTCGGCCGGCGATAAGTCGATCCGGACGAACACCGGATTGTGATCCGACCACGGCAGCGCGTCGGAGCGGTATTCGAGCGTTTCGAACTCCGGAGCGTGGAAGACGTAGTCGATCCGGAGCATCGAGAAGAGTCGGTTGTAGGTGTATGCGAATCCGCTGCCGGCATTGACGAACGTGTCGTCCAGCTTGCCGCGCATTTTGTGGTAGGTGTACGAGACCGGCGTGTCGTTGAAGTCGCCCGTGACGATGGCCGGATAGGGCGACGCTTCGATCATCCGCGAGATGGTGTCGACCTGTACGGCCCGCCGGCGGTAGTTGTCGCGCAGCCGCCCGGCGAGGCTGCGGACGAAGTGTTTGCTCTCCTTGTCGCCCCGCACGTCGAGCCGTTCGACCCGGTCGCGGCTCCATTCGTCGACCTGGGTCGATTGGAGGTGGTTGTTGAAGAGTCGCAGGGTGTCGCGTCCGGCGAGCAGATCTGCCTGGAGCATAGTGTTCCGCGAGCCTTCGAACAGGGTGCCGCTCGCCTTGAGGATCGGCAGCCGGCTGAAGATCGCCACGCCGTACCCCACCTCCTCGGCGCCGCCCGAAACGAAGTGATAGGCCCGGTACGGCCAGTCGCGGTAGAGGCTGTCGATCAGCCGCACGTCGCCGCGGTTCATCGTCTCGTACTCCTGAAAGCAGATGACGTCGGGCTGCATGCGTTGCACGTAAGCGGCCACGCTGTCCACCATACGCCGATATCCGTCGTGTCGACTCTGTTCGTAGACGAAGCCGTGGGTGTTATAGGTGAGGATCGAGAGTCGCGCGGGCTCTTTTTTAGCCGTTCGCCGTGCGGCCGCGGTCGTGTTTTCGGCGGGGTACTCCTTGCGGAAGTCGAAGCGGACGAGGGTGCCGAGGTGTCCGAGGCCGAGTAGCAGCGTGATGGCAGGCACCAGAGCCCACCATCTCCAGCGGAGAATCCATACGAGCAGCAGGACGAAGTTGCCGAAGAAGAGGAACGGGGCGCCGAGTCCGAAAAAGGCGAAAATCCAGCTCCGTTCCGGACTGATTCCGGTGCTGAGGTAGGCCATGACGAGCGCGCCGGCGAATAGGACGGTGACCAGCACGAGCAGCAGGTGCAGCAGCGTGTGCCACCATCGTCTCGGCTGGCTCTGGTCGAGGTAGTAGTAATTGCTTCCGGCGTTGTAACGGTTGGCGCTCATCGGGGCGGAGGAGTAAGAGGGGGAGAGGAAAGGGTTAGTAGTAAATTTTGCCGGTTCGTTTCCATATCCGGAGCAGAATGAACCCGAAGAGCATCCCGCCGACGTGTGCGAAGTGGGCGATGTTGGATCCCTTTTGTGTCACGCCGAGGAAGAGCTCCAGCACGCCGTATGCGACGACGAACCACTTGGCTTTCATCGGAATCGGGGGGATGAGGAGCATGATCCGGTCGTTGGGATGGAACATGCCGAAGGCGAGGAGCACGCCGAACACGGCTCCCGATGCGCCGATGGTGACGATGTTGTCGGCCCAGGCTTGCAATTGTGCGGGCATGGTTTCGGCGTAGCCGAGTCCGAGGAAGTGGTTGTATTCGAACCAGTTTACCGCCAGGTTGCACAGCCCGGCTCCCACGCCGCAGATCAGGTAGTAGGCGAGGAATCGTCCCGAACCCATGTCGTATTCGAGCACGCGGCCGAACATCCAGAGGGCGAACATGTTGAAGAACAGGTGGTCGAAACCTCCGTGGAGGAAGAGGTAGGTGAGGGGTTGCCAGAGGTGGAATTCGGTGGATTTCCAGAAGTGGAGTCCGAAGAGGTCGATCATGCGTTCGCCTCCGACTCCTTCGGGCAGGGCGATCTGCGCGACGAAGACGATGACGGTCAGGATGATGAGGTTCATCACCACGCTGCTGCGGGGCGACCCGGCGCGTGGGCCGAAGATGTTGCTGTTGTTCATTCGTTTTCTTGTGCTTCGAGGTCGGTTCGTGTATTTCGAGGGTCTTGCTTGTTGAGGTTCGTGTGGCTTCTTGCTTCCGCCGGGGGCGGTGTCACGCGGTACTCAAAAGCGGGCGGCCTTGATTTTGGGGTAGAGGCGGCGGGTTATTTTGGTTGAGGCTACCCCAAACAACGGGTAGCTTCGCCCCTATTTTAATTTGACTCCGGCGTCCGGAGCCAGCGTGGGCGCAACGAGCTCAGCGAGTTGCGGGCCTCCCGAGGGGGAGGCCCGCGCGATTCCTTGAATCGCAAGCATTCGTGCCCCGTTTTTTTGGGGGGGCGGGCTGCGCGCTCCGGGGGTGGGCCGAAGGCCCAGCGCGCCCCCCGGCGCCCGCCTTCGGCGTTCGCTGCGCTCCGAGGACGGCGATTCCTCACGGAATCGCGCTATTCGCTCTCAGTCTATAGCAGTTCGCCGCCAGCGGTGAGTGCTCCAACGAGTTGCAGCCCGCCGCGTGGGGTGGCGGCGAACTGCGCGGCTCAAAGAGCCGCAGAAGCTCGGCCCGGCGCGGCGCGAAAACC
>NZ_CAJTUJ010000172.1 GCF_910579375.1 uncultured Rikenella sp. | reverse complement strand
GGTTGTGAACAAAAAGGAACCGAAAAAACTTTAGAGCGCATCCCTACGGGATGCTTTGGCCGACTCTACCCTCGCGGCAGCCCCACCCTAACTCCTTGTCTGCGCGCCGTATGAGAAAAACGTCAATGCTCAACGCGTTTCCGCCACGCCAACAGCGCAACGACCGTCGCCAGCCCGTAGACCACCCAAATAATATACAACGCCGGAGGAGCCGAATCACCCCCATAAGAGTGCATCCCGCTCAAATAATAGTTCACCCCGAAAAAGGTCATCAGCACCGACCCCAATCCCATAATGCTCATCACGTTGAAGAGATAGGCGCCCCCTCGTCGCAGCCCCGGCACCAACCGGGCATGCAGGATAAACGCATAAACCATCATCGTAATCAAAGCCCACGTCTCCTTCGGATCCCATCCCCAGTAACGTCCCCAAGACTCATTGGCCCATACCGCTCCCAGGAACGTCCCCGCCGTCAACAACACCAGACCGACAATGAGACTCATCTCGTTGATCGCCGTCAATCGCCGCACCTGCAGGTCGACCACCGACGCATTGCGCTCCGTTCGGCACGCCATCGCCGCCAGCGAAACCAGCCCCAGCAGGAATCCGATGCCGAAAAATCCATAACTCCCCGTAATCGCCGCCACATGGATCAGCAACCACGGCGATTTCAGCACCGGAACCAGCGGCGTAATCTCGGGATCCATCCAGTTGAGCGTCGAAACGAACATCAGCACGCCCGACAGAAAAGTCGCCGCCGCCAGCGTGATTCCCGACCGCCGACCGAACGCCAATCCCGCGATCGCCGTCGCCCACGACACGAAAATCATCGACTCGTAGGCATTCGAAACCGGCGGACGACCCGCAATATACCACCGGAGCCCCACTCCCGCCGTCTGGGCGAGAAAAAGAAGCCCGATAATCCCGACCACCACGCCTCCCGCCACGCGCCACCCCTTCGACGGCCGGGCCCAACCGAGCATCGAAATCAGCATCAGCGCAAGACCGAATCCCATATACCCGAACCCCGCCCACTTGAACAGATCGAGCCGATTGTAGAGCATTTCGGCCTCGATCCGGCGCGGAGAGATATCCAGCATAGCCGCCTTTTTCTCCTGATACGTAGCTATCATACCGACAATCTCGTCCGGCGTCGTCCAGTCGCCCGTCTCGGCCGACCGCACCGCCTCGGTGGCGAACCACGGGAAAATCCGGCTGACGAACATCGAATCGCGGTCACGAAACGCGCTCAAGTCGTCGCCCGGCGCATACCACGCCCCGTCCGTCGAAACCGAGGCCGGAGGAAAGATCGCCACCATCCGACCGGCAAACAACGCGTTCAGGATATTGATCTTCTCGTCCAGTTTGAGCAACTCTTTGTCGTACTTGTTCCGTTCGCGCACCGGTTTGGCATAAACGCGTTCGATTTCGTCCGCAAAAATATAGTTGCCCTCGTCGTCCAGCACATCGATAAAGGCCAACCGCCCCTTGGCCACCTGCTCCTCGTCGATGCCGGTCTGCCGCAGAAGCGCTTCGCTCCCCACGTCGATCATCGGCACCCGACTCCATATCTGCGGCTGGGTCAGAAGCCCCAAAAGCACCTGGTCGGCATTCAGCTCCCCGTATCGCTTGTCGCGCGATATCTTCCGCCAGATCTCGGCAGCATAGGTATCCACCGGTTGGATACGTCCCGTCCCGCTCTGCACCATCAGGCGTCCGAACGCCTGCGCCGTCCGGGGCGACACGGCATATTCGACCGCATACACCGGCGCCATCTTCTTCTCGCGCCGGCGATCCACCGTCGTGCGCCGTTCCGCCGACTCCTCCGCCCCGCCGACCGGACGTTCCCGCTCGATACGCTCCATCTGGCGTCGGCTCTGCTCCTCCAACTGCGAAACGGTCATCGTATCGACCCGCTCCTGCGCCCGAACCGGCGAGGCGACGAGCGCGAACATCAGCCCGACGACCGGCATGGCGGTCTGTTTCAGCATCCGCCCGAGGGTGCGGAACCGGGAACGACGCCCGAACAAGGCCACGACCATACCGCCGATCAGGAAAATATACCCGCCGTAGGTGATCCAAGTTCCGATCCGGTCGCGGTTCACGATCAGCACCGTTCCGCGTTCGTCGGGGTCGTAACTGGACTGATAGAGCCGGTAAGGCCCTATGTGCAGCACGTTGTTCATGTAGATATTGGCCGCGCGCTCGGGCCGTCCAGACTGCCGGACGACGACGTCGCTTTCAAACGACGAAGGGCTGTGGGAGCCCGGATAGCGCACGAGGCGGAAATCGCGGAGTTCGACGCTGAAAGGCAGGGTCTCGACCACGCGGTTCGGATTCGTCGGATCAAGCAGCTCGGCGGAGCGTTCCCCTTCGCGAATGTGCATCACCCCTTCGCGCCCGGTCAGCCGGGTGACGAATGCGCCCAACAGAATCACGACAAAAGCGGCATGAAAGCACAGCACAGCCCATTTCCGTTGCTGCACCCAGCGTTGCCGGATCGCGATTCCGATAAAATTGACCGCCAGCAACAGTTGCAGGAGATAAAAAACCGGATGGTGATAGATCCACCGTTGCGCGACGGGCGTCCCGTAACGATTCTCGACAAAGGTGGCGACGGCCAGCACCACGGTATACACCACGAGCAAAACGGCCATGGCCGGATAGGAACAAAGTATTCGAAGTATCTTTTTCATACACAATAATTTATCGAGTCGATCCGAGTTCGAGTTCACGGAGCAGCCACCCCGTCTCTTCCGGGGTCAGCTGCTGGGCCGCGTCGGTCAGCGCGCGGTTCGGCTCGCAGTGGGATTCGACGAACAGCCCGTCGAGCCCCAGCGTCATAGCGGTGCGGGCGACTACGGGCACCAGATCGGCCCGACCGGCAATGTGGCTGGGGTCGCACACGATGGGCAATTCAGGACGCTGTTCGCGAAGCCATAAAGGGATTCGCCACAACGGTTCGTTCCGGAAAATGTCTTCGCGACCGGTACGGAATCCGCGATGGATGGCGACTATTCGGCCCTGTATACCAGCCATTTCGAGCCGTTCGACAGCGCCGAGCCACAAGGCGGCATCGGGTGCGATGGGGTTTTTGACGTACAGATCGACGGCACAGCCGCGCAAGGCATCGGCGATCTGTCGCATATCGAACGGACTGGTGACGGTACGCGCACCGATCCAGAGGATGTCGATTCCGCTGCGCAACAGGGGTTCTACGAAAGCGGCACCGGGCAGTTCGGTCACGACCCGCATGCCGTATGTGCGTCGCACTTCGGCCAGCCATTCGATTCCCTCTTGGCCGACGCCTTCGAAACCGCCGGGCCGGGTTCTGGGTTTCCACAACCCGGCCCGATAGGCGGCGATACCGTGCTCCGCCAGCTCTGCGGCGGTGCGCAACACCTGTTCGCGGCTCTCGGCGCTGCACGGGCCGGCCACGATGATTTTATCTGTTTTCAAACTATTTTTCTTTTTCATGGAACGCTGTTTTGGGTGAACAGGCCCTATCTGCGCCTTTTCTTCTGCAAGAGGCAACGCAACTGAAAACCGATTACACGAATGTCCGCACCGTCGGGGTAGAGGTCCTGTGTGCCGAAACTCAAGATCATGCTGTGGATGCCGCTTGTGGTGGAAGACCTGCTGATCCCGCGGTTGCTGACGTTGACCAGTGCGCCCGAAGGCCAATCGCGGTAGCCCGGGGCGGGGTACCAGGCGAGCGGGGTTCCCTCGCCAGAGGTGCTTACCTTGTAGAGACGACCGTTGGTGGCTTTGTAGTTCCCTGCGCCGTATTTTTCACCGGGAACCCCATCCGAGTAGTACGGGAAGGTACCGGTCAAAGGCTGATCGAGGTCGGTCGCC
>NZ_CAJTUJ010000171.1 GCF_910579375.1 uncultured Rikenella sp. | reverse complement strand
TGCAACTCGACGGGGCTCGTTGCACTCTCCGCTGGCAGCGAACTGTTATAGGCCGAAAGCGAGTAGTGCGATTCCGAATGGAATCGCCGTCCTCGGCGAGAGCGACGCATTAGCGGCGCGAGGGGAGCGCGCCGAGGACGAACCAGACAGAAAAAGGCGTTGCTTTTACGACCCTTTGGGTCGCGCGGGCCGGACGCCTGCCCACGGGCGGCCCGCAACACGCCGCTCCGTGTCGATAGTTGCGAGACCTCCCGGGCGTCCGACCGCCCAAGGTCAAACCAAAATAGGGTAAAGTCACCTAATTAGGGTAGCTCCAACCCCTTGCCACCGCGGTCCCCCTCCGTTTATTCCGAGAGGCAACGCAACTGGACACCGTGGGCGCGGTAGCCGGAGCTGTTGGGGTTGATCCGTTGGGTATAGAAGCTCAAAAATGTGCCGTAGATGCGGTTGGTGCCGCCGACTGCGGGCGACCAGCTGAATCCGCCGTAGCCGACGTTGTCGAGCTGGCCTCCTCGCCCATAGTAGCCGCAGTCGCGGAAGCCCGGGGCGGCGCTTGGTTTTCGAAAACTCTACGACCGCCTCTTCCTACTCGCCACTACCTCAAGTCGGAGCACCTCGCCCGCACCCGTTTGTCGAACCGTTAAACAAAGATCGCCTCGCCGATACGCCGAAAAAACGGTTTTTTACCCTATCTTTGTGAACCACAAACCGAAACCCTATGGCTAAGACCGAAGAACAGCAGGCGGGAACCGAGAAAAAATACGTCCTCACCCCTTTGATGAAGCAATACTACTCCATCAAAGACCAGCATCCCGACGCCATTCTGCTCTTCCGCGCCGGCGACTTCTACGAGACCTTCGGGCCCGACGCCATCATCGCCAGCAAGATACTCGGCATCACCCTTACCAAACGCGCCAACGGATCCGCCGCCAGCGTCGAACTCGCCGGCTTTCCGTACCACGCCCTGGACGTCTATTTGCCTAAGCTCGTGCGGGCCGGCCAGCGCGTCGCCGTCTGCGAACAGCTCGAAGACCCCAAACAGGCCAAAGGGATCGTCAAACGCGGCGTCACGGAGCTCGTGACCCCCGGTATCACCTTCGACGACAATATCTTAGACCATAAGGAGAACACCTACCTCGCCGCCGTTTCGCTCGGGCCGAAGGGTAGGGCAGGCGTCGCCTTCATCGACATTTCCACCGGCGAATTTTACGCCGCCGAAGGAGCCTACGACTACATTGACAAACTCCTGGCCAACCTCATGCCCAAGGAGGTCATTTTTAAAAAAGGCGACGAAAACGACTTCCGGCAGGCCTTCGGCGACCGGTACTATACCTATAAACTCGACGAGTGGGCCTTCAACTACGACAGCAACCGCGAGAAGCTCCTCAAACAGTTCGACACCACCTCTCTGAAAGGATTCGGGATCGACCTCCTGCCTCTGGCCGTGAGCGCCGCAGGGGCCGTGATCTACTACCTCGAATACACCGAACACAAAGACCTCAGCCATGTGCGGGGGATTTCCAGACTCGATCAGGACAAATACGTCTGGATCGACCGCTTCTCGATCCGCAACCTCGAACTCTTCCACCCGCTGAGCGAGAACGGCACCTCGCTGACCGACGTCATCGACCAGACGCTCTCGCCGATGGGAGCGCGGCTCTTGCGACGGTGGATCTCGCTGCCGCTCAAGGACAAAGCGGCCATCGACACTCGGTTGGAAGTGGTCAGCCACCTGATGCGCGACGCCAAGTTGCGGGATGAGTTGGGGGCCGAACTCACCGATATCGGCGACATGGAACGAATCGTTTCGAAACTCGCCGTCGGACGCGTCAATCCGCGCGAACTCGTACAACTGGCCAAAGGGTTGGCTGCCGCTGAGCGGATACGGACGCTCTGCGCCGAGAGCCCGAACGCCGAGCTGCGCAAATTCGCCGAACGCTTTGCCGACTGCTCCTCGGCGCGGACAGCGATCGAACAGTGCATCCTCGCCGAACCGGCCTTGATTCCGGGGCGCGGGCCGGTGATCGCTTACGGCGTGCACGACGAGTTGGACCAGCTGCGCGAGATCGCCACCGGCGGGAAAGACTATCTTCTCGCCTTGCAGCAGCGCGAGAGCGAAGCCGTCGGTATTCCGCTTAAAATCAGCTACAACAACGTTTTCGGCTACTACATCGAAGTCCGCAACGCCCATCGCGACAAGGTGCCCGAGGGGTGGATCCGGAAACAGACCTTAGTGAACGCCGAACGCTATATCACCGAAGAGCTCAAGGAGTACGAAGAGAAAATTCTGGGGGCCGAGGACAAGATCAACGCCATCGAAGTGCGCTTGTACGGCGAACTCGTTTCGGTTTTGCAGCCCCATGTGGCGATGATTCAGGGGAATGCCATGGCTGTGGCCGAACTCGACTGCCTCCAGTCTTTTGCCCATGACGCCATCGAGCACAACTACTGTCGGCCGGAGATTACCAAAGACGACGTGCTGGAGATCAAAGACGGGCGGCATCCGGTGATCGAACAACGGCTGCCCATCGGCGAACCGTACATCCCGAACGACCTCTATTTGGACGCTTCGTCGCAGCAAATTATCATTATCACGGGGCCCAATATGGCCGGTAAATCGGCGCTGTTGCGGCAGACCGCCCTGATCGTTCTGCTCGCTCAGATCGGATGTTTCGTGCCGGCCTCTTCGGCCCGGATCGGGCTGGTCGACCGGATTTTCACGCGCGTGGGGGCATCCGACAATATTTCGCAGGGCGAATCGACCTTTATGGTCGAGATGCTGGAGTCGGCCAACATCCTGAACAACATCTCGGGCCGAAGCCTCGTGTTGCTGGACGAGATCGGGCGCGGGACAAGCACCTACGACGGGATTTCGATTGCGTGGGCGATGGTCGAATACCTCCATGAACATCCGGCGGGGCGGGCCAAGACGCTCTTTGCAACTCACTACCACGAGTTGAACGAGATGGAGGCGCGGTTCGAGCGGATCAAGAACTTCAACGTCCAGGTGCGGGAGGTGGACAAACGGGTGATTTTCCTTCGGAAGCTGGTTCCGGGCGGTACGGAGCATTCGTTCGGGATCCATGTGGCGAAGATGGCGGGGATGCCTCCGCGGGTGATCGACCGGGCCAAGACGGTGCTGGAGGATCTGGAGCGGCAGCGGCGCAACGGCTCTTCGGCTCATGATGCGTCGGATGGCGGTGGCTCGGCTTTGTCGGCCGATTCGCCGGATACGACCGCTGTGTCGGCTGCATCTTCTCCCACGCCTTCTGTGTCTTCGAGCGAGAAGTCGATGCAGTTGAGTTTCTTCCAGCTGGATGACCCGGTGTTGAAAGATATCCGGGATCAGATCAAGGATTTGGACATCAACTCGCTGACCCCTATCGAGGCGCTCAACAAGCTGCATGAGATCAAGAAGTTGAGCGGTTTGTAGGGGTGAGCAGGGCCGGCTGTGGCGCAGCTTGTTTGTGTTCTGCGGTTAGACCCGGCCAGAGCATCCCGTAGGGATGCGCTCTAAAGTTTTTGGGTTTTCTTTGTGAACAAAAGGAACAGTTCGAGGCGGGCCAAAGCTCGACCCGCGCGCGATCGCTGAAGTAGGAAATCATTCAAAGCATAAGGTGTTTTGAATAAGATTTCCTCCAGCGCGCGACAAAAGAATAGGGTAGAGGCTGCCAGTAGAAATGCGCAAGCATTTCCCGTCCACGGGACGTGGGGCCCGCGCGGCCCGAGCGCAGTTCCCTCAAACTAAACCGCGCGCTCCTTTAGGCGGGGCGCGCGAAAAACTTGCTCACCTACGAAAACTCCCGTCGCCCGCCCGCTTAAATGGGGATTTCACTCGTTTTGCGGTGAGCAAAATCGAGATGAAATCCCCGCGGGCGACGGCAGTGGCGGAGCGTCAGCGGAGCCGCAGTGAGGC
>NZ_CAJTUJ010000170.1 GCF_910579375.1 uncultured Rikenella sp. | reverse complement strand
CTCACCGCTGGCGGCGACCCGCTTAAACCAAAAGCGAGTAGCGCGATTCGTAGAATCGCCGTCCTCGGCGAGGGCGACGCATTAGCGGCGCGAGGGGGGCGCGCCGAGGACGAATGCCACAGAATGGGGGTAGCTTCTGCGACCCTTTGGTCGCGCGGGCCGGACGCACAGCGTCTTTTACTGGCCGCCTCTACCCCATGACATACCTCCCGGACGTCCTGCCGTAAAGTCAAATTGAAATAAGGTGGAGGCGGCCGGTTGTTTAGGGTAGTTCCAGCCCATTGCCCACCGCGTGCCTCTCGTCCCCGTTTATTCCGAGAGGCAACGCAACTGAAGACCGTAGCCACGATAATCCGGACTACTGAGGGTGAGGTATTCGGTTCGAAAACTTAAGTTCAAACATCGCATGAATAGATTACCCCCAGCTGGCATGTAAGACCAACCGGAACCGTGGTTTCCTATGTATGATGCCAAACCCGTAGAACAATAGCGGAAGCCCGGGGCGGGGCCGCTAAGCAGCAGTTTTAGCCCCCGATCAGATTCAACTTGCTCAGAAAGATGAGCGCCACCGCAATCGGCGCGATGAACCGAATCACGAAACGGAACAACGGATAGATCCGGTTGTTGTACCGCCCGTCCGACGTGAACGTCTTGCGGAACCGTTTCGGCGAGAGCCGCCACCCCGCGAAGATCACGATCAACAGACCGCCGATCGTCATCAGATAGTTCGACGAAAGCATGTCCAGAAAGTCGAACACATTGTATTTCCCGATCATCAGCCGCGAGCCCTCCACCTGCGACAGCGCGCAGAGCGACGACACGAAAAACAAGGCACAGAGCAGCCACACCACCGCCCGCCGCCGCTTCAGCTGAAACTCCTCCATCAGGTAATTCGTCATCATCTCGAAAATCGAGACCATTGACGTCAGCGCCGCGATGCTGATCAACAGGAAAAACAGAATCCCCACATACTGTCCCCCCGTCATCTTGGCGAACACGTTGGGCAGCGTCAGGAAGATCAGATCCGGCCCCTGCGTCGGACTGATGCCGAACGTGAAGACCGCCGGAAAGATCGCGATCCCCGAGATAATGGCGATCGATGTGTCGATCAGCGTGACGATCCCCTTCGACCGGAGCATGTTTTCAGACTTCGTGACGTAAGAGCTGTAAGTAATCATCACCCCCATCCCCAGACTGAGCGTAAAGAAGACCTGTCCCATCGCGTCCAGCACCGTGTTGGCCGTGATTTTCGAGAAATCGGGCCGGAACAGGAACGCCATCCCCTCGCGAAACCCGTCCAGCGTGAACGAATTGACGCACAGCACCAGCAGAATCCCCAACAAAAGCGGCATCAGGATTTTGTTCCACCGTTCGACCCCCTTCTCCACCCCCTTGAGGATGACCACCGCCGTCAGCCCCAGAAAAGCTCCCGAAAGCAGAATCGGCTGCCAGCCGCTGTTCCGGAACGCCCGGAACCCGGCCGCAATCTCCTCGTAACTCTGCCCCGCGTGCGCGTTGAGCACCGCGTCGAACAGAAAACGCAGGCTCCATCCCGCGATCACGCTGTAGAACCCCAGGATACAGAATCCGGCCGTCACCCCCATGTATCCCACCAGATACCACTTCGTTTTCGGCGCCAGGTAGCGGAACGCCCCCACCGCTCCCCGCCGCGAAGCCCGACCGAGGATGAACTCGCTCAGAATCAACGGCAGTCCGACCGCCAGAATCAAAAACAGGTAGAGCAGCAGGAAAGCCGCCCCGCCGTTCACCCCGGCCAGATAGGGAAAACGCCAGATATTGCCCAAGCCGACCGCCGAACCGACGACGGCCATCATGGAACCGAAACTGCTGGTGAATGCGCCTCGTTGTTCTTTCATGCAAATTTCAAGAAGAGAGTGAATCGGGCGGAAATCCGCCCGGTTTCGAAAAAAACGTTACATCTCAGCCGCCCGGGCCGCCGGCGCCATGCTCAGGTCGGCAAACTCTTCGCGGAGGTATTTGTAGTAACCCGTGATGGCGATCATCGCCGCATTGTCGGTGGTCAGCGAGATGGGCGGAATATAGGTCGTCCATCCGTATCGTTCCCCCGCCGCCTCGATCGCCTCGCGCAGTCCCGAGTTGGCCGATACGCCTCCCGCCACGGCGATCTCCGTGATGTCGTACTGCTTGGCCGCCCGGACGAGTTTGTTCATCAGGATGTCGACGATCGTCGCCTGCAACGAGGCGCAGAGGTCGGTCTTGTGGTGTTCGATGAACTCCGGATCGTCCGCCACGCGGTCGCGCAGAAAGTAGAGGAACGAGGTCTTCAGCCCGCTGAAGCTGTAGTCGAATCCCGGCACCGACGGTTTGGCGAATTTGAAGGCGTGCGGATCGGCCCCCTCGCTCCGCGCCAGCCGGTCGATCAGCGGCCCTCCCGGATAGGGCAGCCCCATGACTTTCGCACACTTGTCGAAAGCCTCCCCCGCCGCATCATCAATAGTCGTGCCGATAATTTCCATGTCGAGGTAGTCGCGCACGAGAACGATCTGCGAGTTCCCGCCCGACACGAGCAGGCAGAGGAACGGGAATTTCGGTTTCGGCGCCTCCTCTTCGCCCGGTCGCGTGACGAAGTGGGCCAGTACATGCCCCTGTAGGTGATTGACCTCCATCAGGGGTGTGTCCTGCGCCAGCGAGAATCCCTTGGCGAAGGAGACCCCCACGAGCAGCGATCCGAGGAGTCCCGGCCCGCGGGTGACGGCGATTCCGTCGATCTCGGCCGGCGTCACGCCTGCCTCTTTCAGTGCGGCATCGATCACCGGAACGATGTTTTGTCCGTGCGCCCGCGAGGCCAGTTCGGGAATCACGCCGCCGTATTGGGCGTGGACGGCCTGCGAGGCGATGACGTTCGACAGCAGTACGCCGTCGCGGATCACGGCGGCGGAGGTGTCGTCGCACGAGGATTCTATGCCGAGAATGGTGATTTCCATAGGGTTATCCGTGTAGGCTAAAATACAAAGATACGAAATCCTCGGTTTGTCTTGCTTATTTGCTTGTGGGGTTGCGATTTTTCTTCGGAGGGGCGACGTTTGGCTCGATTTTTGCATTGTTTCGGCTGTTCGACATTAAAAGTTTGGCTTATGAAAAGGACGATTTTATGGGGGTTATGTTCAATGTTGGCGCTCGGTATGTGGAGTTGCGGCGGCTCGGGTTCTCGCACGGCGGTTGCTGTGGAGGATACGGTATTCCGGCATTATGTGGGGACGATTCCGGCGGCGGACGGCCCGGGGATTACGATGGATTTGACGTTGAAGCAGGCGGAGGATTCGACGGGGGGCGATTATTCGCTGGCCATGACCTATTTGGAGGCGGTGGACGGTCAGGATCGGACTTATCGGTCGTTGGGTACGTGGAGTGTGGAGCAGGGGATTCCGGCAGATTCGGCAGCGGTCTATTATCGACTGGTGGAGTCGAGTCCTTGGGCGGATACGCTGAATTTTCTCTATCTGGGGGACAGTGTGATGTTGTTGGGGACGGATTTGTCGAAGCCGATGTCGAAACTGAACTATTCGTTGGTGCAGGTAGAGGAGTAGGGGGAAAGTGAGTTTTTATTCGTGCTCGACGGATGCCCGTCGAGCATTTTTCGTTCTTGTCGTTGCTTGGTAATTTGGGCGGAGGCGGCCGCATTGGTTAAGGCCGTCGGCAGCTTTAGGATGCGCAGCATCCGTTTAAAGTTTGGCTACGCCTTCCTCCTGGCACCTCGGCCATTCAAACAAGTTTGATGACTCTCGGTTGCTGCGTCGGTTCTTTGGTTCTTTCTGTTCACAGAAAGAACAGTTCGAGGCGGGACAAAGCTCGCCCCGCGCGCGACTGCTGGATAAGGAAATCATTCAAACGCGTGTTTCGCGTTTGAATAAGATTTCCGCCAGCGCGCGGACAAAGGGTTGGGTCGAGGCT
>NZ_CAJTUJ010000169.1 GCF_910579375.1 uncultured Rikenella sp. | reverse complement strand
GGCCGGCGACCTAAAGGTCGCAAAAGCAGCACCTCGTTCACCGCTCATGGCTGTCGGGTTCGTTCTTGAGGTTCGGGCTGCGGCGTCTGGCCCGGGCATCGGAGATGCCCCGCCGCAGGCCCGGCGGTTCAAAGAACCGTAGCTCGTCTCGTCCTCGGCGCGCCTCCCCCGCGCCGCTATTGCGTCGCTACGCCCGAGGCCGGCGATTCCGAAGGAATCGCGCTACTCGCTCTCCGCCCCGTGTCCGCCTCACTGCGGCTCCGCTGGCGCTCCGCCACATTTTGCGCGCGCCTTAGGCTCCGCAGGACTCAGGTAGCGGCCACACACCATAGAGGCCGCCTCGGCCTCCCCCTTCCCATCCGCTCCTTTTCACCCCATAGGCATACGAGAAAGGCCGTTTTGTGCTATATTTGCTCTCGAACCCATTTCAAAAATCGGCACCTCCCATGAAACATCATGCCCTACTTTCCCTCTTCCTGTTCGGAACAGCCTCCCTGCTGACCGCCTGCGGCCCGCGAGACGCCTCGAAATGGCTCGACCAAACGCCCGAGCGCTGCCGGCAACCGCTCGTCGAGAACTGGTCGTTCCGCGAAACGGACTCCACGGCCACCGAAACGGCATGGCTGCCGGCGACCGTGCCCGGCACCGTGCACACCGACCTCCTCCACCTCGGGCGGATTCCCGAACCGTTTGCCGGAACGACCGAAGCCGACCTGCAATGGATCGGCGAACGCAGCTGGGAGTACCGGACGGCATTCACCCCGTCGGCAGGTATCGCGGCACAGGCTAATCAGGAGCTGGTTTTCAAGGGTATCGACACCTATGCCGACATCTACCTCAACGACTCGCTGGTGCTGGGCGGGACGGACAACATGTTCGTCGAATGGCGCATTCCGGTGAACGGTCTGCTCCGGGCGGATACCGTCAACACCCTGCGCATCGTCTTCCACCCGGCTTACGCCACGGCCTTGCCGGAGGCGACGGCCTACCCCGTGAAGCTGCCCAACGACAACGACAAGGGCGAGTGGAAAACCAGCGTCTTCACGCGCAAAGCGCCGTACCAGTTCGGCTGGGACTGGGGGCCGAGGTATCTGACGATGGGCGTCTGGCGGCCGGTCTATCTGGATGCCTGGTCGGAGGCGGCGATCGACCGCATCCAATTCGTCCGCGAGAGCTGGCAGGACTCGCTACGGGGCGCTTTCACGGCGCGGGTGACCTTGCGCGGCGGGAATACCACTGAAAAAGAACACCGTAAGACACCGGTGCGGGTGATCGTGGCCGACTCCGCCGCCACGCACGTCTACGGCCAGGCCGACGTGATGCTGGGTGCTTTCGGGGAGGCGGAAACGACGGTCGAGATCCCGTTCGCCATCGTCCATCCGAAGCTCTGGTGGCCGAACGGCATGGGCGAGCCCAACCTCTACACCGTGCGGACATTCGTGACGGACAAGGAGGGCAACCTGCTGGATCGGGACACGCAACGGATCGGCGTGCGAAAAATCGAGCTGGTGCAGGAGCCGGACAGCGTGGGCGAGGGGGCAAGTTTCCAATTCTATGTGAACGGCATTCCGTGTTTTATCAAAGGGGCGAACTACATTCCGCAGGACGTCTTTCCGTCGCGGGTCGACACGGCCCGCTACCGGGCGATCGTCGATGCGGCGGCGGAGTCGCACATGAATATGCTCCGCGTCTGGGGCGGGGGGATTTACGAAGAGGATCTCTTCTTCGACCTGTGCGACGAACGGGGGATGATGGTGTGGGAGGACTTCATGTTCGCCTGCTCGTTCTACCCGTGGGACACGGCTTTCCTCGACAACGTGCGGCGCGAGGCGGTCTACAACGTGCGGCGTTTGAGGAACCACCCGTCGCTGGCCATCTGGTGCGGGAATAACGAGATCGACGAGGCTTGGAACCATTGGGGATATCAGGGCGTGTACGGATGGGATTCGACGGAACAGGCGCAGATCAAGCACGGCATCGACACCCTGTTCCGGGGCGTGCTGGCCGACGTGGTGACGACAGAGGACGAAGGGCGACCGTACCATCCGAGTTCGCCGATGTACGGACGCGGCAATCCGCTGAGCCGGATCAAAGGAGATGTGCACTACTGGGGCGTTTTCCACGACGAAGAACCTTTCTCGGTCTACAAGGATAAACCGGGCCGGTTCAGCAACGAATACGGCTTCGTCTCGCTGGCCTGCTACGACACCTACCGGGAGTATTTCACGCCGGAAGAGATGCGGCTCTACTCGCCGGCAATGATCGCCCACCAGAAGAGTCCGAAAGCATATCGGCTGTTGGAAGAGTACATGGCGCGCGACCTGCCGCTGCTGAAGGACGATTTCCGGACGTATGTCTATCTCTCCCAGCTGCTTCAGGCCGAGGGGATGAAGATCGCGATGGAGGGGCACCGCATCAAACGGCCGTTCAACCAAGGAACGATCTACTGGCAGCTGAACGACTGCTATCCGGCTGTTTCGTGGAGCTCGATGGACAGCCGCTACCGCTGGAAGGCGCTGCAATACTACGCCCGGCGGAGTTTCGTGCCGACACTGCTGGCTTTCGAGCGGGTGGACTCGACGCAGACGGCGGTGCTGTGGGCGGTGACGGATCGGCTCGGGGCGCAGGAGGGGACGGTTTCGCTGCGGCTGATGAACTTTACGGGCAAGACGCTGTGGGATTCGACCCTACGGGCGGATGTGGCGGCCAACTCGAACCGGGAGCTGCTGCGGGCTCAGGACACGGAGCTGCTGCGGGCTCAGGACACGGAGCTGCTGCGGGCTCAGGACACGGAGCTGCTGCGGGAACTCTCGACAGAGGGAAAAAATGTCTGTCTGGTGGCGGACGGGGTGATCGGCGGGGATACGCTGCGGTCGATCTACTGGTTCGTGCCGTTCAAGGATTTGGCGTTGCCGGCGGCGGACTATACGGTTTCCTATAAGCAGGCGGGGCCGAGGCGGGTCGAAGCGACGCTGCGGGCGAATACGCTGCTGAAATCGGTCGTGTTCGACGCGGCGGCGAGACAGGATAATGCGTCGGATGCCTATTTCGACCTGCTGCCGGGCGAGGAGCGGGTGATCGAGCTGAATTTCACAGAAGAGATTCCGACGTCGGAGGGGATCGAGGGGCTGGGGATCACGGTGCGAACGCTGAACGACTTGGCGGGACGTCGGTCGGAGCGACCGGTGCGGGAGAATGTGAAGTAGTTTTTTATCGGGACGGCAGCGGCCCCGCCCCGGGCTTCCGCCCGCGAGATACGGGCGGGACGAGCAGCGTCGGCGAGGGCGGTTTCGTCTACTCGTCATCGACAAGCGGCATCGACGTGGCGTACTCGAATTTCCACACGATCAGCCTCAATCCCGGATATACGGGCAGTCGTGCTTACGGTCTTCAGTTGCGGTGCCTCTCGGAATAAACGGGCAAGAGAGCTTTCGACGGAACCGATTGGGGACTTAGAACCCGGGCTTGGGCCCGTTTTCATACTAATCTGGTGGTTCAACGAACTGCACGGGCCGAACGCCCAGAAATTACGACAACTCTCGACGCGTAAGCGGCGTGGCAGGCCTAGGCTGAAGTAGTTCGCCGCCAGCGGAGGCGCAACCGAACTAGCGAGGGTTGTAGCCCGCCGCGCGGAGTGGCGGCAAATTACACGCCACTTCGGGGCGCAAGAAGAGTACAGCCCATTTGCCAATCATGTCTGTCGGGTTCGGCTTGTCGCCCATCCCCCCGAAGCCGCTACGCGGCTTGGGCGACAAGGCCGGCGGTTCAAAGAACCGCACTATTCGTTCTTGGTTTAAGCGGGTCGAAGCCTGCGGGTGCACTCAACGAGCAACGCGAGTTGCGGGCCTCCCGATGGGAGGCGTTCGGCCCGTGCGACTCTACGAGTCGCAAAAGCACAACAGCCAGTTTGCCCCAATTCTGTCGGGTTCGGGCTGCGGCGTCCGGCCCGGG
>NZ_CAJTUJ010000168.1 GCF_910579375.1 uncultured Rikenella sp. | reverse complement strand
CTCGACCGCGCGCCGTCGCCTAAAGAAGCGATTCAGCTATTTCGGCGATTAGCCGAATATAGATGAATCGCGCAGGCGCGCGAGACATAGAATTGGGTAGAGGCTGGTAGTTGAAATGCGTAAGCATTTCCTGTCCACGGGACGTGGGGCCCGCGCGGCCCGAGCGCAGTACCCTCAAACTAAACCGCGCGCCGCCGCCTAAAGAAGCGATTCAACTATTCCGGCAGTTAGCCGAAATAGAATGAATCGCGCAGGCGCGCGAAAAAGAGTGGTGCGCAAAAAATCCGTCGCCCGCCCGCCTAAAGAGGGATTTCGCTTATTTTGCGATAGCAAAATCGAGATGAAATCCCAGCGGGCGACGGAAAAAGCGGCGGAGCGATAGCGGAGCCGCAGTGAGGCACACACGGGGCGGAGAACTAGGACGAGCTTTGGGCTTTGCTTTTGGCCGGGTTTTGGGCCAAGAGCGAGTAGCGCGATTCGCAGAATCGCCGTCCTCGGCGAGAGCGACGCATCAGCGGCGCGTGGGGGCGCGCCGAGGACGAACCCGACAGGCCGAAACTGACAGGCTGGGGGTAATGAAGGAGGCGTTGCTCCTGCGACCCTTTGGGTCGCGCGGGCCGCCGCCTCCTCAAGCGGCGGACTGCATCAACAAGGCGCGCCGAGGACGAACCCGACAGACAGGGCGGTGAATGAGGAAAGTGCTTTTGAGGGTCGGACGCCCGGGAGTGGCCGCAGTGAGCATGCGAACATTGCGGGCCTCCCGAGGGGGAGGCGTCTGGCCCGCGCGGTTCTTCGAACCGCAGAGATTCAATCCAAAGAGATTCAATCCAAATTAGGGTAGAGGCTACCCGGTTCGAGTGCCTCTCGTTCCCGTTTATTCCGAGAGGCACCGCAATGGAAAACCGTGGCCGCGGTAGCCCACGCTGAAGGGATTGAAGTACTGCGTGCTGAAATGCAAAAATACGCTGCCGGTGCCGCTAAAGGCGGACGAGTAGTTGAACCCGTAGCCGCCAACGTTGCCCAGTCTACCCGATCCTGTATAGCGGTAGCCCGGGGCGAGCCCACAGGGCGTTTTGCTGGCAGCCTCTACCCTAACCGGCCCGACTCTGCCCGACCATCCCGGCCCCTTCCCCCCCAAGAGACCCCGCAGACCTCAACCCACCCAAACACAGCCCACCTCGCCCCCTACGACAGAAACGGCATAATAATTGACAAAAAATCCCTATCTTTGCACCTGATTTTCAGAAATCGAAAACTTCATAAACCCATATCGAACGATGAAAAAATTATTTATCATGGCCGCTGCCGGCACCCTGGCAGCCGTCGGAGCAACCTCTTGCGGCGGAAACGCCAAAATGACCACCGACACCGACTCGCTCGCCTACTCCGCCGGGATCGTGCTCGGAACCATGGCCTACCGGATGGACTCCACCATGAACCCCAACCTCATCGCAGCCGCCATCAAAGACGTCTATGCCAAGAAAGGTAAAATGACCGACCTCGAAGCCGACGCCTTCATGCGCGAATACATGATGAACAAATTCATCCGCGAAAGCGCTGCCAAGAACACCGAATTCATCGAAAAAGCAGTCGCAGACGGAGCACAGACCTTGCCTAGCGGCTTGGTCTACAAGATCGAAAACGCAGGGTCGGATCGGAAAGTCGCAGTGGGCGACTCGATCTACGCCAAATACAAACTCACCTTGCCTGACGGCCAGCTCGTCGAAGAACAAACCAACGCCGTTCCGTTCCTGTTGGAAGAAGGCAAACTCATCAAAGGTTGGATCGAAGGCATTCCGCAGATCGGCGAAGGCGGCAAAATCACCCTCTTCGTACCGGCCGACCTCGCTTACGGCGAACAAGGCCACGGCCCGATCGCACCGAACCAGGCTTTGCAATTCGACATCGAAGTGACCAAAGTCGTTCCGGCACCGACCAAGTAAACACACCTTCCATTGCAAAAACACCGACCTTTTCCGGAACGCACACCACGCTTCCGGAAAAGGTCGATTTTTGTCTTCAGTTTGATTTTAAACCCGGAAATAGCTACCTTTGCCCCGGATCAAACCGAGAAATCGAGATGAAACGAGCCGAAATACACACCGCCCGAGGCGTGATGAAAGTCGAACTCTACGACCGCGAAGTGCCGGGGACGACAGCCAACTTCTGCAAACTGGCCGAAAGCGGATTCTACGACGGACTGACCTTTCATCGCGTGATTCCGGACTTCGTCATCCAGGGCGGATGCCCGAACGGCGACGGACGCGGGGGGCCGGGGTACACCATTCCGTGCGAAACGGAGTGCGAACGGCAGTACCATGACCGCGGCGTACTCTCCATGGCACACGCCGGGCGGAACACCGGCGGATCGCAGTTTTTCATCTGCCACAACCGACAGAATACCGCACACCTCGACGGGGTGCACACCTGCTTCGGTCGTGTGTACGAAGGATTGGAAGTGATCGATGCGATTCGACAGGGAGACGTGATCGAAAAGATCGTCATCCTGCCCAACGGTGCGACTGCCTCCGCCGACAACGGCGAGGACGAAAACTAAGAGAATAGTTAAGCGAAAGGAACGATTATGGATTTGGAACTGACAGTAAACATGCTTCTCCCGGTGGTGAAAGGCCAGAGCGCACGCGGGGAGTGGACCAAACAAGAGGTGATTTTCGAAATTCCGGGGGAATTCAGCCGGAAACTCTGCGTAGGGTTCTGGAACGACCGCGCAGTGGATGCAGCGGCCTTGCGGCCGGGAGATCGGGTGGCGCTGAGCGTCAACATCGAATCGCGCGAATACAACGGACGCTGGTACACCGAAGTACGGGCTTGGCGGATGAGCAAATTGGACGTCGCACAGCAGCCGAATCAGGCGATGGGAGGCGGACAACCGATAGCCTCTTCCACACCGGCTGCAACCGCGGCGGCGCAGAGCGGAGGATACACGGCTGCGGCACCGGTCGGTGGCAACAATATGGCGGCGACGCAGGAAACCGCTACGTCGGCTGACGAAGTGGACGACCTGCCGTTCTAAAGCTTCCAACCAGGCATTGGACTGCAAAGGAGGGAGACACCCAGTAGGTGTCTCCCTCTCCTATTTATATGCTTTACGCTCGATTACTTTCACACCCGGCTTCAGCCGTCACAACCCCGCCTCCATCCGCTGTCGCTTCGGCAACGCGCGCAAGATCTCGCCATACGCATGATCGATCATCTCGCAAATCTGCGCATCGGTCAAGTGCGGGCCGCCCAGTTGTACCCCGTTCCAATGCCGTTTATTCATATGCCACCCCGGTTCGATCTCTTCGGGATAGCGGTCACGGAGCTCTTCGGCCCGTTCCGGTTCGCACTTAAGGAGCAGATAATCCGGCCTTTCCAACGCACACAGCGCAAAGATACGCCCCTGTTTCGCAGCGGTATCCCCCAGCCGAAAGACAATCGTCTTGTCGTCGAACGGGAAAGCCTCGGTCACGCCAGGCTTCTCCAGGCAATAGTTTCGAATCGTTTCAATATCCATACGTGTGCAAGTTACGTTTTTTCGCCCGAACTTCCTCTGAGAGCGGCCATAATTTCAGCTATCGCAGGCGCACGGACAAAGGATTGGGCTGAGGCTGGTAGTGGAAATGCGTCAGCATTTCCCGTCCCGCCGGGGTCACCCGGACGCCGCCCGCGCAGGGCAGTTTCAGGCGGGACAATGACCAGACGCGCGCCGACGCCTAAAGAGGGAAATCGTCAAAATGTGCTGGCACATTTTGACAAGATTTCCTCGGCGCGCATCAAAGAACAGGGCTGTCGGCAGCTTAAGGATGCGTAGCATCCGTCTAAAGTTTTTTTGTTCTTTTTGTTCACAAAAAGAACAGTACCCTCAAACCATCGCGCGCCACGCCTAAAGAAGCGATTCTGCTATTTCGGCGATAGCCGAATATAGATGAATCGCGCAAGGCGCGCGAACAAAGAACGGCGCGCGAAAAACCTCGACTTCGAGCAAAAACCCGTCGCCCGCCCGCCTAAAAGGGG
>NZ_CAJTUJ010000167.1 GCF_910579375.1 uncultured Rikenella sp. | reverse complement strand
GCAACTGTTCTTCGGGCGCGAAAACCGGCTACGGTTTTCGCGCCGCGCCGGGCCGAGCTTGGGACTGAGATTTGGACTGTGGGTTGGGCTGGAATCTGGGCCGAAAGCGAGTAGCTGAGTCCCCGTGTCAACGGTCGGCCCGCAGCCCCCGGATGTGGAGGGCCGAAATACTCCGCTCTCGCTCCGTCTTCGTTCTCCGCTGGCTGCGGCCGAGGACGAATGGGCGTTGCTCTTGCGGTTCTTCGAACCGCCGGCCTTGTCGCCCAGCGGCGAAGCCGCTCAGGGGGTGGGTGACAGGCCGAACCCGAGAGCTTTGGGCGGTAAATGGGTGCGGTGCTCGTGCGACCTTTAGGTCGCCGGGCTTGCGGCGGGGCATTTTCGATGCCCGGGCCGGACGCCGCAGCCCGAACTCAACAGAATGGGGCGACGAATGAGGTAGTGCAGTTGCGGCTCTTTGAGCAGCGCAGTTCGCCGCTGCCCCGACAGGCAGAGGGCTGCAACTCAACGGGGCTCGTTGCACTCACCGCTGGCGGCGAACAGCACAAACCCCGCCCCGGGCTTCCGCGACTTCGGTCGCGCAGACTATGAGGGCGTAACAAGTCACATCGGCAGCGGAGGATACAATTGGTCGTGTACCCCAGTGGCAAGTGATGTCACTGTGCAATATTTGGGTTTCTACACACAGTACCTTTACTCCTGTGACGAACACAATCGCGCACACGGGTTTCAGTTGCGTTGCCTCTCGGAATAAACGGAGAAGAACAAAAACACAAAATAACAGACAGAGAACGCCCGTTCTTTCAGACAAACCCAATTAAACGAACAGAAACAGCATGAAGATTTCAGAGAACAAATTCGTGTCACTGACCTACACCCTGACCGTCGACGGACAAATCGCCGACCAAGCCACCGCAGAACGGCCCTTGAACTTCGTGTACGGCGTAGGGATGCTCCTGCCCAAATTCGAAGAATACATCGCAGGGAAAGAAGCCGGCGACACTTTCGAATTCGTACTGAGCCCCGCCGAAGGCTACGGCGAGATCAACCCCCAGGCCGTCGTGAACCTGCCCAAAGAAGTCTTTATGGTCGACGGCGCCATTCCCGACGACATGCTCATCGTCGGCAACGTGCTCCCCATGGCCGATCAGAACGGTAACCGGCTGATGGGCACCGTGAAAGCCGTGAACGACACCGACGTCACCATGGACTTCAACCACCCGATGGCCGGCAAGACCCTGAACTTCAGCGGCCAGATTCTCGAAGTGCGCGACGCCCGACCTGAAGACATGATGCCCGCCGGCGGCGGATGCTCCTGCGGCTGCGAAGGCGACTGCGGAGACGGCGGTTGCGGAGAAGGGTGCGGAGAAAGCGGCTGCGGATGCCACTAAACCGGTCGCGCCGGACAGCGACCCCTATTATATAAACCACACCTATTTATTATATGTAGTCGCCCCGGCCGACCATCCATCGACCCAAAGTAAGAGAGGCTTTCGCCGGATGATTCTTTCGCAACGAGTAGATTTTCCGGACAAAGCCTCTTTTCCATTCCCGCCGCCCCCGATAAAAACACCCCACTCCATGCGCCCCCCGAAACTCCTCCTCACCCTCCTGCTCCTCGTGCTGCTGCACCCCGCCGCCGGACAGACCGACCGCCTGACCTACCACGGCACCGACCCCTACGCCGCCCTGAACGAAGCCCGGAGCCAGGGGAAACCCCTGCTCGTCGAATTTTACGCCGACTGGAACCACCGCAGCCGGTGGATGTCCAGCCACGTCCTCAGCGACTCCGCCGTCCGAAACCTCATCGAGAACCGGTTCATCCCCGTTCAGGTGCCCACCGGCACCCCTCAAGGCGCCGAACTCGCCCGGATCTACGAAGTCACCTCCTACCCCGCCATTCTGATCTTCCACCCCGGCGGCGACGTACTCGACAAAATAGACACCACCCTTGACCCCGAAGACTTCGAACAACGCCTCCGCGCCCTCCTGATGACCACCCAAGGGTACGGCACCTGGCGTCTGAGACGCGTCTACACCGCCGCCGAGAGCGGCGATCCCGCCGCCACCGACGCCGCCATGCGCGCCTTTCTGCACGGCCAACTCCCCCAAGACCTCGCCAACAGCGTCGTCTGGCCCCTCTTCGAGAACAGCATCGTCATGCGCAGCGACTCCCCCGCCTTTGAATACGTGACCACCCACATCGAAACCTTCCGCCACGCCATCGGCCGCGAAACCGTCGACGCCACCCTCGAAGAAGCCCTCCGCGCCGGCCTGCTGCCCGAAGTCGTCGGCAGCCGCCCCTACTCCGCCACCGCGAGCGCCGCCCTCGTCGAGACCGCCCGCCGGCTCGAACTCTCCGCCCTCCCCTCCCTGCAAGCCATGGCCGACGTAGCCGCCCTGCGTCAAGGCGACGACCTCGACCTCTTCACCGCCCGCGTCGGCCTGCTGATGGCCATGCTTCCCGAACCCTACAGCCTCCCCCTCGCCCTCTCCCTGGAGCCCGTCGCCACCCGCGGCTCGCGCGACACCCGGAAAGCCGCCCGCGAACTCGTCGACGACCTTCTGAACCGCCTCCGCTCCCCCGCCCAAATCGAGATGCTCCACTCGCTGCGCGAACGTTTGGAATAAAATTGCTAACTTTACCCGCCTTAAACTCCCGGGCCGCCGAACCCTTCTTGTACCCGGCTCCTCTTGTTTTGCGCAATAAATTCACACACAGATGATTATACTCGTATTGAACTGCGGCAGCTCCTCCATCAAATACCAGCTGATCCGCATGACCAGCCCCGCCGACCACCAACTGTTGGCCAAAGGGCTCGTCGAACGCATCGGCCTGACCGACGGCATCCTGACCCACAAACCGACCGGCAAACCGAAATTCGAATTCGTCCAGAGCATTCCGGATCACTCCGTCGGGATCAACCTGATCCTCGACGCCCTGACCGACGAACACCACGGCGTGATTAAGAGCCTCGGCGAGATTTCCGCCGCCGGCCACCGCGTGACCCACGGCGGCGAATACTTTTCCGACAGCGCCATCGTCAATTCGACCGTCAAGCAGCAGATCGAGAGCTGCTTAAAGCTCGCCCCGCTGCACAACCCGGCCAACCTGAAAGGGATCCTGTCCATCGAACGCCTCCTGCCCACCATTCCACAAGTAGCCGTCTTCGACACCTCCTTCCACCAGACCATGCCGCGGGAGTGCTACCTCTACGCCATCCCGTACAAATACTACGAAGAAGACCGCATCCGCCGGTACGGCTTTCACGGAACCAGCCACAAGTATGTAGCCCAGAAGGCTTGCGGAATGACCGGTCTCGACTTCGGACACTCCAAAATCATCACCTGCCACATCGGCAACGGAGCCTCGATCACCGCTATTAAAGACGGGAAATCGTTCGACACCTCGATGGGCTTCACCACCGTAGACGGCCTGATGATGGGTACCCGGAGCGGCGAGATCGACCCGGGCGTCCTGCTCGAAATCATGGACAAAGAGGGTCTGAACACCCAGAAAGCCACCGACCTGATCAACAAACAGTCCGGTTTGCTGGGCGTGAGCGGTATTTCGTCCGACTGGCGCGACGTTCGCGAAGCGGCCCAGAACGGCAACGACCGCGCCCAGCTGGCGATGGACATGTACATGTTCCGGATCAAACGCTTCGTCGGCGCTTACATGGCCGAACTCGAAGGCGCCGATATGATCGTCTTCACCGGCGGGATCGCCGAGAACGTGGCTAAATTGCGTCATACCGTATGTAAAGGGTTGGAATCGATGGGGATTTTCCTCGACAACGCCGCGAACGAAGCAGCCGCGGGGGAAGACGCGATTATTTCGACCCCGGACTCGCCGGTGAAAGTCGTCGTCGCCACGACGAACGAAGAGTTGGTGATCGCTTCGGATACATTCCGTTTGTTGCGGAAGCGTCCGGAAGCGTAGGGGGCATTGGGAGGGAGAAAGTTTCCGCCCGTGCGCGAACAAAGAATGGGCTGAGGCGGTCGCAGTCTTGCACATGCGG
>NZ_CAJTUJ010000166.1 GCF_910579375.1 uncultured Rikenella sp. | reverse complement strand
TACCTCGGCATAGTCCGTAAACGGTCTCTGCTCTCGGTACGCTACTCGGTTCCTCCTTGTACCTCGGCCATTCAAACAAGTTTGATGGCGCTCGGTTGCTGCGTCGGTTTTCTGGTTCTTTTTGTTCACAACCGACGCTGCCAGCGAGAGCAATGCAAACGCAATTTGCAAATTGCCGAGCGGCGAGGAGGAAAACGAGCGCAGCGAAGTTAAAAAGAACAGTACCCTCCTGTAGCCAAAAACGGGGTACAAGAAATCGATTTTTTAACAAGTATGAAACGGATATTGTTTTTCATCCTGTTGCTGCTCGGAGGAGCGGTCGCAGGAGCCGAATTGGAGAAAACGCTGAGAAACGTGACGGCAGACAAGCGGGCACGGGTCGGCATTGCGGTGGTGATCAACGGGCGGGACACGGTGACGGTCGGAAACGAGGCGCGATATCCGATGATGAGCGTCGTCAAATTCCATCAGGCGCTGGCGGTGGCTCATTACCTCGACAGACAGGGATTGTCGCTCGCGAGGCGGATTCCGATCGGGCGCGAGGCGCTGCTGCCCGATACGTACAGCCCGTTGCGAGATCGCTTCCCGGAGGGGGAAATCGAGCTGTCGGTGGGCGAGCTGCTGGTCTATACGCTGCAACTGAGCGACAACAATGCGTGCGACATTCTATTCGACCGGGCGGGAGGGCCGACGGAGACGGAGCGGTTTGTCCGGTCGCTGGGCATCGGGGATTGCGCCATCGGGGCGACGGAGGCGGAAATGCATGCCGACCCGACGGCGTGCTACCGGAATTGGACGACGCCGCTGGCGGCGGTGGAGCTGATGGAGCGGTTCCTGACGCGGCAGATCGTCTCGGACAGCTGCCGCGCTTTTATCCGACGGACGATGATCGAATGTCGCACGGGAGGGAATCGGCTGGCGAAACCGTTGGCGGGGACGGGGGCGGTGATCGGTCACAAAACGGGGACGAGCGACCGGAATCCGAAAGGAGAATGGATCGGAATAAACGATGTGGGGTTCGTGGAGTTGCCGGACGGGCAGCGCTATTCGATCGCGGTGTTTGTACGGGATTCGAAGGTGTCGGCGGAGGAGACAGAGCGGATCATCGCAGAGGTGTCGGAGGCGGTATACCGCTACGTGGCACGGAACGAGCGATAAGAGGCCGGCTGAAAAGAAACGACCCGGGCGCTTTTCCCATCAGGGAAAAGCGCCCGGGTCGTCAAAACGCGGAGCCGATGGAGGGATTCGAACCCCCGACCAGCTGATTACAAATCAGCTGCTCTGGCCAACTGAGCTACATCGGCGGGTAATAAACCGGGGCAAAGATAGGGAACTTTTCCGGTTCGGACAAGAGCTGCGGGGGACGAATCGTGGGGAATCGGCGAAAAAGTGTATTTTTGTCTCGGGCGGCGGCACGGGGTTTGCCGCTCTCTTCAAAAAAAATACCGATTATCTTATGGCTTCTTCCAATTTCGTCGATTATGTCAAGATTTACGCGCGCTCGGGTAACGGGGGGCCGGGTTCGAGCCACTTCCGACGCGAAAAGTTCGTCGAGTTCGGGGGGCCGGACGGAGGGGACGGGGGACGGGGCGGACATGTGATTCTGCGCGGGAACAGCCAGTACTGGACGTTGATCCACCTCAAATACCAGCGTCACCAGATGGCGGAGAACGGAGAGGGGGGGCACGGGGCGAAGAGTCACGGGCGGAACGGGCGGGATATCGTGCTCGAGGTGCCGCTGGGGACGGTGGCGAAGGATGCGGAGACGGGCGAGGTGGTGGCGGAGGTGACGGAGGAGGGGCAGGAGGTGATTCTGGTGCGGGGGGGACGCGGGGGGCTGGGAAACTGGCACTTCCGGACGGCGACGAATCAGGCGCCACGGTATGCGCAGCCGGGGGAGCCGATGCAGGAGGGGTGGTTCGTGCTGGAGCTGAAGGTGTTGGCGGATGTGGGGCTGGTGGGGTTTCCGAATGCGGGGAAGTCGACGCTGCTGTCGGTGGTGTCGGCGGCGAAACCGAAAATCGCGGATTATGCGTTCACGACGCTGGAGCCGAATCTGGGGATTGTGGAGGTGAGGGACGGACATTCGTTCGTGATGGCGGATATCCCGGGAATCATCGAGGGGGCGCACGAGGGAAGGGGGATCGGGACGAGGTTCCTGCGCCATATCGAACGCAATTCGGTGCTGTTGTTCATGGTGCCGGCGGATGCGAAGGATATTGTGAGGGAGTACGGGATTTTGCTGGAGGAGCTGAGGTTGTACAATCCGGAGATGCTGGACAAACGGCGGCTGCTGGCGGTCACGAAGTGCGATATGCTGGACGAGGAGCTGACGGAGGGGCTCCGGGCGGAAATAGAGGGGGCGGAGACGTTGCGGGGGGTGCCGTATCTCTTTATCTCGTCGGTGGCGGGGCTGCATATCCGGGAGCTGAAGGATCTGCTCTGGGAGACGTTAGTGCGGGAGTAGGCGTTCGATGATCTTCCGGTCGGGGTCGAAGGGACGACCGAAGGGGCGCAGGCTGTCCAAGCCCAAGCGGTCGATATCTCCGACGTCGTCGAGCACCCAGGCGGGCAGCAGGCCGATCACTTCGGTGCCGATCACTCGGGCGCGGTGGCGGAGGGCGGCGGCGGAGACGGCATCATAGGCGGCGCCCAATCCGGTGGCGTGCAGGTCGGTCAGGTTGGTGGAGACTTGGGCCATGCCGTACTCTTCAATCCACCACCCGATGGCTTTCACGCCGGGCAGCGACCAGGGGCCGCGGGTGGCTGCCCGGATCTCGCGGGCGATGGCTTTGGCGGTGGCTATATCTTTCACTGGATCGCCGGAGGGGGCGAGGTTGAAGTTGACGGCGCCCAGAAAATCCCGGGCGCCGATGACGCTGGCGCCGGTGCGGGCGACGGTGTCGCTCCACTCCTGTGGGCCGTAGTCGGGTTTCCACCGGGGGTCAGACATCTTCTCGCGCAATCCTTCGTACTGGCCGCGGCGGCAGGCTTCGAGGCTTTTGCGTTCGGGCGAGGCGGCGGCGGATTCGTAGCAGTAGACGGGGATTCCGAGCTCCTGCCCTACCCTTTCGGCGAGCTGCCGGGCAAGGCGGGCGGCGGTCTCCAGGTCGATCCCGCGAACGGGGACCAGGGGCAGCACGTCGGTGGCGCCGATACGAGGGTGTTCGCCGTGCTGGTGCCGCATGTCGATCCGCTCGGCGGCGGTGCGCACGGCGCGGAAGGCGGCTTCGACGACTGCTTCGGGGGCACCGGCGAAGGTCACGACGGTGCGATTGGCGGCGATGCCGCTGTCGACGTGCAGCACATAGGCGCCGGGTACACTCCCGACGGACTGGACGATGGCTTGGATGGTCTTTTCGTCGCGCCCTTCGCTGAAGTTGGGCACGCATTCGAGCACGGGGGTCATGGTTTCTTACTCTCTACGGGGTGAATAACTGTGGCTTTTTCTGACTGTCTCGGCCCGCCTCGGGCTTCCGCGACGGGGGGAACTTTGGGGGTTTGGGCGATCTGATGTACGTTGGCCGCGACGGTTACAGCTGGTCTGCGACGGTCAGCAATGCCGATGGCATGAATTTGAATTTCCACATACCGTGGTTCGTTCCCTGCCATGCGAGCAACCGTGCCTACGGTTTTCAGTTGCGTTGCCTCTCGGAATAAACGGGCGAAGTTCTGTGTCTTTTTAATGGCAACTTCGTTTGGGAACTGCCTCCTGCGGTTCGCAGAACCGCGCGGGCCGGACGCCTCCCCCTCGGGAGGCCCGCAAACTCACGATGTTCGTTGCGTTCCGCCCGGGCGTCCAACCCGCCCCAAAGAACAAGCCAATTCTCTGCCCCTTTCTGTTGAATTCATCCTCGGCCTATAATAGCCCGCCGCGTGGGGTGGCGGCGGCCCGCGCGACCTTTCAGGTCGCAAGCATTCAGCCTAACTCACGGCCCAATTCACAACCTAAATCTGTCGGATTCGTCCTCGGCGCGCCCCCACGCGCCGCTAAAGCGTCGCCCTTGCCGAGGACGGCGATTCCAGAGGAATCGC
>NZ_CAJTUJ010000165.1 GCF_910579375.1 uncultured Rikenella sp. | reverse complement strand
GGTCAGAGACGGCCAGAGCATCCCGCAGGGATGCGCTCTGAAGTTTTTTCGGTTCCTTTTGTTCACAACCGACGCTGCCAGCGAGCGCAATGCAAACGCAGTTTGCGAATTGCCGAGCGGCGAGGAGGAAGGCATAACCAAAAAGAACAGCACTCTCCAGCGTGCAGCACAATTAAACCAACGTATATTACAATCCCGGATGTTTAGAAAATAAACATCGAACTGATCTCCTTGTAGTTGTACACCCGTTCCACTACATCGGCAAAGATATCCGCCACCGTCAAAACCTTGAACTTCGAGATATCTTTTCCCTCTTTCAGCGGAATGGTGTCCGTAGTAATAATCTCATCCAGCGCACTTTCCGCAATCCGTTCGTAAGCCGGCCCCGAGAGCACCGGATGGGTCACCACCGCCCGCACCGAAAGAGCGCCCATATTCTTCATCATATCCGCCGCTTTGGTAATCGTCCCCGCCGTATCGATCATATCGTCGAACAGAATGACATTCCGCCCCTTCACCTCTCCGATCGCCGTCATCTCGCTGACCACGTTCGGTTTCGACCGGTGCTTGTGACAGATCACCATCGGAGCGCCCAAGTATTGTGCATAAGCGTTCGCCCGCTTCGACCCCCCGATATCCGGCGTCGCCACCGTCAGGTTTTCGATACAGAGGCTCTTGATATACGGCACGAAGACCCCGCTGGCATACAGGTGATCCACCGGCACATCGAAGAAACCCTGAATCTGGTCGGCATGCAAGTCCATCGTCATAATCCGGTCGACCCCCGCCGCATGCAGCAGGTTGGCCACCAACTTAGCCCCGATCGAGACCCGCGGACGGTCTTTCCGATCCTGCCGCGCCCATCCGAAGTAAGGCATGATAGCCACCACCCGTTTCGCCGAAGCCCGTTTCGCCGCGTCCACCATCAGCAACAGCTCCATCATATTATCCGCCGGCGGAAAGGTCGAGCAGACGACGAAGACGGTGCACCCGCGAATACTTTCGTCATAGGCCGGTTGAAATTCGCCGTCGCTGAATTCCAGCACGACGGAGTTGCCGAGTTCCGATCCATGGTGTTTCGCGATTTTTTCAGCCAGATAGCGCGAGTTCCGGCAAGCGAAGAATTTGATTTTGGAGGATTCGCTCATGATCGTGTGCGATGCGGATAAAGTGTGATGTGTAAAGTTGTTTCCGATTTGCGGCAAAGGTACTCTTTTTTTCAGCTTCCGGCTAAACAATTTTCAATAAAATCCAGAATTTCGTCGCGTCCTCTCCCCTTTTCCGACGAGGTGACGAAGAGCTGCGGAAGCTCTTCCCACTCCTCGCCCAATCGCTGTTTGTAGGCTTCGATATTGCGGTGCAGCTGGCTCTGGGAGAGTTTGTCGGCCTTGGTGAAGACGATGCCGAACGGTACGCCGTGGGTGCCGAGAAAACGGATGAATTCGAGGTCGATCCGTTGCGGCTCGTGGCGCGCGTCGACCAGCACGAAGAGGTAGTAGAGTTGTCGGCGGTTCAGGATGTAGCCGGTGATGAGCGACGAGAAACCGCTCCGTTCCTGCCGCGAGACTTTGGCGTAGCCGTAGCCGGGCAGGTCGACCAGTGCCCAGCGGTCGTCGATGACGAAGTGGTTGATCAGCCGGGTCTTGCCGGGCGTGCCGGAGACCTTCGCCAGCCCGGGACGACCGGTCAGCATATTGATAAGCGACGATTTGCCGACGTTTGACCGGCCGATAAAGGCGAATTCGGGACGGTCGTCCGGCGGACATTGCGAAACTTTCTGGCTGCTGCACAGAAAAGAGGCGGAGGTAATGTTCATGGGCGTGTGGTCGGAATGTTAGATTCGTTTGCTGCGCCAGTCGGCTTTCCGCATATAGAGGTAGGCCAGCGAGAACATCACGAGGCCGTAGACGTGTTCGGTCGTCCAGCACCAGGCCACGTCGGCCCGCAGGCGGATCACGACGAGGTAGACGTAGAGCGCATAGGTCACGATGGCGATCATCTCCAGCGTAAAGGCGGCGCGGGTGTTCCCGGTTCCCGAAACGGTGTTGAACCAGATGAAGGCGGCGGTCTGGAACAGATAGGCGGTGGTCATGACGGTCAGGGCGGGCACCGAAGCGGCGATCAGGGGCAGGTTGTCGGTGTAGATGCGCAGCACGAACTGCGGCCAGATCAGGATGATCGCCATCAGGGGCAGGATGATCCAGTAGCACATCCGCACGATGCGCCAGACGGTGGACATGACGTCGCGGCTCTGCTCGGCGCCGATCATGTTGCTGACCAGCGAGCTGGAAGTGGTGGCGAACGAGCTGGCGATGATGAAGAGCAGCGAGGAGATGCTCCGCACGATATTGGTCACGGCCAGCGGTCGTTCGCCGAGGTGTTCGACGGCGACGAAGAACATGAACCAGGTGCTGACGGCGACGAATTGTTGCACCATCGTCCAGGCCGAGAGGTTCAGGATGTGCCCCAGCTCCCGGAACCGGAACCGCACGCGTCGGAAGAGGTCGTATCGCCGCCAGTCGATTCGGGTCGAGGTGTAGACGGCGAAGAATACTAACGATACTAATTCGGCCACGGAGGAGGCGATGGCGGCCCCGGCGATGCCCAAAGCGGGCAGTCCGAAGCGTCCGAAGATCAGGCCGTAGTTCAGGACGACGTTGCTGAGCACCATAACGATGGAGTTGGCGGTCAGAATCTTCGTCCGCGTAATCCCGACGTAAAAGGCGCGGAAAATAACGGCCAGGAAGATGAAAAAGAAACCGTATATCCGCCAGTTCAGGTACTCCAGCGTGGCGTGGTAAATCTCTTCCGAGGTGATGAGCCGGCTCAGCAGCCGGGGGGCGCAGAAGCGGGAGAAGAGATAGACGAGGGTGGCCAGAAAGAGCAGGAAAAAGGCGCTCTGCTGAAAAATCGGACCGATCTCGCGGTAGCGTTCTTCTCCGTTCCGGCGGGCCATCAGGATCTGGGCGCCGACGCTGAACCCGAATCCGAGCATGAAGACGGCGATATAGTAGACGCCTCCCAGGGCGGAAGCGCCGAGGGCGATCTCGCCGGCATGACCGCCGAGCCGCCCCAGGAAAGCGGTGTCGGTCAGCCCGATCAGGTGCTCCATCAGTAGGCTGAGGAGGATCGGAAAGGCGATGTGCCAAATGGTTTTGTGGGTATAGGGTGTCATGGAATCGGTGAGGAAAAGGGTTGCAAAGGTACGAAAATATGCCGTATCTTTGGGGTGTTCAACTCTAAAAAATCAAAGGATTATGGCAGTTACTGTACATACCCGCTATCTGGGCGGGTTGCGCACCGAAGCGGAACATTTGCAGTCGGGTAACCGGATTACGACGGATGCACCGACGGATAATCAGGGAAAGGGGGAATTTTTCTCACCGACGGATTTGCTGGCTACTTCGCTGGGGAGCTGCATGCTGACGATTATGGGGATTGCGGCGCGTACGCACGGTTTCGATATCGACGGTACGGAGGTGGAGATTACGAAGGTGATGGGTACGGCTCCGAGGCGGGTGGTGGAGATCGTGGTGGAGCTGACGTTCCCGTCGGACTATGAACCGAAGGTGAAGAAGATTCTCGAAGCGGCGGCACATGAGTGCCCGGTGGCCAATTCGCTCCATCCGGATCTCAAGCAAACGGTCATCTTCCATTTCGGAAAATAACCTTTTTGCTTTGATTTCGTTGTTTGGGTTTGAGGGTACTGTTCTTTTTAACTTCGCTGCGCTCGTTTTCCTCCTCGCCGCTCGGCAATTCGCAAACTTTGTTTGCATTGCTCTCGCTGGCAGCGTCGGTTGTGAACAAAAGGAACCGAAAAAACTTCAGAGCGCATCCCTGCGGGATGCTCTGGCTGTGTCTGCCCGAATGGTTGGGCTGGATTTTCGGCGGGCGCGCTTGGGTGATATCCCCGATTAACGCGCCTCGCCTGAAAATCTCAGCCCAACGAAACAAGGCGGAGAGAACCCGTGGTCGGCCCACCGGGACGACCTCTGCAAAAGTTCTTTGGGTACCTTTCTTTCAAGAAAGGTACGGTT
>NZ_CAJTUJ010000164.1 GCF_910579375.1 uncultured Rikenella sp. | reverse complement strand
GCTGGGATTTCATCTCGATTTTGCTCACCGCAAAACGAGTGAAATCCCTTTTTAAGCGGGCGGGCGACGGATTTTTTGCGCACCACTCTTTTTTCGCGCGCCTGCGCGATTCATTCTATATTCGGCTAATCGCCGAAATAGCTGAATCGCTTCTTTAGGCGACGGCGCGCGGTCTAAGCACGGCCCCGGCTGGAACTGTTCTCGTTGACTTCGCATCCTCAAACTGCCGACGGCCCTAACCAACGCGGCAACCTCCGTCCAAAATCACGCATCCGCCTCGGGGAGAGAACAGGAGTGCGAATAAAAGCGTATATTTAGGCCCAAAATTTCGACAGCCATGCCCCATCGCCTCGTTCGTTTTTTCCGGCACGCCCTGCCCCATATGCTTGCGTTAGTGCTGTTCGCCAGCGTTTCCGCCCTCTTTTTCGCCCCCCAGTACAACGGGAAAGCCCTGCGCCAGACCGACATGATCATGTTCAACGGCGCCACCAGCGACATCCGGCAACACATCGACCGCTACGACGAACACCCCCAGTGGGCCGGCCGTAACTTCAGCGGCATGCCCTCCTACCTGATCGACATGAACTACGACGGCCGCTGGGTCAAAAAGACCGCCGACCGCTTCTACTTTCTCGGCCAGCCCGCCGGGTGGCTGTTCGTCGCCATGGCCGGATTTTATCTGATGCTGCTGTTATTCGGCGTCGACCCCTGGCTCTCGATCGCCGGCGGCCTCGGCTACGGCCTTTCGTCCTACTTCGTCATCATCATCGGCGCCGGACACATCACGAAAATGATGGCCCTCGCCTGGGTCGCACCGATGGTCGGAAGCGTATGGTACGCCTACCGACGACACCGATGGTTAGGCGCCTCTCTGGCCGGCCTCTTCGCCGCCGTCGAGATATCGACCAGCCACCCCCAGATCACCTACTACTTTCTCTTCGTTCTGCTGGCCCTCGTCATCAACGAATTCATAGCCGCCTATAAAGCCAAAGCCCTCGCCCGGTTCGGCAAGACCACCGCAGTTTTGGCCTTAGCCGCCGTACTGGCCCTCGGCGCCAACCTCGTCCAGCTCTACTACGTCGCCCAGCACACCCCCGAGACCACCCGCGGCCGCAGCGAACTCACCGACCCCAACCCCACCGACCAAGCCAACCGCACCGGCGGCCTCGACCGCGACTACATCACCGCCTGGAGCTACGGAAAGATGGAGACCCTCGACCTGCTCGTTCCCAATTTATATGGAGGAGGGCGTGATTTTCAGGCCGACGGCGAAGTCGCCCACGCCCTTCGGCAATACGACGTCCCCCGCGGCTTCGAGCGCAACCTGCCCTCCTACTGGGGCCCCCAGCCCTCCACCGAAGGCCCCGTTTACCTAGGTGCCAGCCTCGTTTTTCTGGCCCTCTTCGGGATGTTCGTCCTCCGCGGACGCGAAAAATGGTGGATCGCCGCCGTCTCCCTGCTGGCCATCTTCCTCGCCTGGGGACGTCACATGATGTGGTTCACCGACCTCTTTCTGGACTACCTCCCCATGTACAATAAATTCCGCACCGTCTCCATGATCCTCGTGATCGTCGAGTGGGCCGTGCCCCTGCTGGCCATACTCGGCCTTGCCCGGCTGTGGAACCGCGACGAAACCGACAACGCCCGGCTTCAGAACGGCTGGAAATGGTCACTGCTCATCACCGGCGGCCTGTGCCTGTTGATCGGCCTCTTCGGCCCCATGCTCAGCAGCTTCGCCGGGCCCAACGACGAATCGATGGGACTTCCCGAGCCCATATTGGCCGCCATGCGCGACGAACGTGCCACCCTGATGCGCGCCGACGCCTTCCGGTCGCTCCTCTTCGTAGCGCTGACCGCCGGCCTCGTATGGCTCTGTGCCCGCCGCAAAATCCGTCGCAGCTGGTTCATCGCCGGCCTCTGCGGAATCATCCTCTTCGACCTCTTCCCCGTCGACAAACGGTACGTCTCCGCCTCCGATTTCCGTCCCCGCCGCGAAGCCCTGAACATTCCGACCACCGACGCCGACCGGCTGATCCTACAAGACACCACCGACTACCGCGTCGCCAACTTCACCCTCGACCCCTTCACCGACGCCACCACCTCCTACCACCACCGCTCCGTCGGCGGCTACCACGCCGCCAAGCTCCGGCGTTACCAAGACCTCATCGAACGCCACCTCAGCCGTCAGAACATGGCCGTCTACGACATGCTGAACACCAAATACTTCATCGTCCCCGACCAGGAAGGCCGGGCGACCGTCCAGCAGAACCCCTACGCCTGCGGAAGCGCCTGGTTCGTCAACACCATCCATTGGGTCGACACCCCCGACGCCGAGATCGCCGCCCTGAGCGGCTTCGACCCCCGCACCACCGCCGTAGTAGACCGCCGCTTCGCCCCTCAACTCGAAGGGCTGACCCCCGAAGACCTCGCCGCCGACTCGACCGCCACCATCACCCTGACCGAATACCGCACCAACCGGCAGACCTACCGCACCCGCTCGTCGCGGGACGGCTTAGCCGTCCTCTCCGAGATCTACTACCCGAAAGGCTGGACCGCCATCATCGACGGCGAACGCGCCCCGTACCTTCGGGCCGACTACGTCCTTCGCGCCATCCGGATACCCGCCGGCGAACACACCCTCGAGTTCCGTTTCGCCGCCCCGCACTTCGACCTGCTCGTCGAAATCACCCGCACCTGCTCCGCCATTCTGCTTTTCGGCACCCTCGGCCTGCTCGTCGGGACACTCCTCCGGAAACGCCAACCCCAACCAACCACTCCAGACACCGATGACACACCATCCTAACGGCCTGAAAGCCGACTACACCATCGCCACCGTCAGCGTCACCCTCGTGCTGCTGCTCTTAGGCGCCGTAGGCTACATCCTGCTGAACGCCTACTCCTCGACCTCGGCCGTGCGGAGCGAGTTGCGCTTTTCGCTCATGCTCTCCGACACCGTGACCCACACCCAGCGCGCCGCCATCGAGCGCCGGATGGGGCTCCACCCCGCCATCGCCTCGTGGCGCTACCTCTCCGCCGACGAAGCCGCCCAAGACTTTCAGGCCTACATCGGCGCCGACTTCGTCGAATTTTTGGGCGAGAACCCCCTGCCCGCCTCCTACGAACTAACCCTGAACGCCGGGCACACCGACCCCTCCGACCTCACAGCCCTCGAACGGGAGTGCACCACCTGGAACGGCGTCGAAGAGGTCGCCTACCAGCAGAAGATCATCGACGCCGTGACCCGCAACCTCAACCGCCTGAACTACATCCTGCTAGGTTTGGGGATTTTCCTGCTTGCCGTCGCCATCATGCTGATTTCGAACACCCTTCGCCTCGCCGTAGCCGCCCGTCGTCAAGCCATCGCCACCATGAAACTCGTCGGCGCCACCACCGCCTTCATCCGCCGTCCTTTCGTGTGGCGCAGCTTCACCCAGGGCGTCGTCGCAGGCGTTTTGTCCTCCCTGCTGCTCTACCTCTTCGCCGACGGCCTGTCGGAAGTGATGCCCGACATCCGCCTCTCGACCGACCGTTCGACCCTGGCCCTGTTGTTCAGCGGCATGATTTTGGTCGGCGTAACGATTTGCACTACCTTTACCGCCCTGGCCGTCAACCGTTTCGTCCGCCACACCGACTGACGGGCCATCGGCAGCCTGCATAACCAGCAGCGCACAGACAGCAGGATGGGCTGAGGCTGCCGTTAGTTGTTGGGGTAGAGGCTGCCAGTAAAACGCCCTGTGGGCGCGCCCGCCCGGCGGACGCGTTCGCGCCACGGCGGGCGGCCTTTATTACTTCAAAGTAACCGCGCGCCACGTCTTAGGAGGGAAATCGTTAAAACATGCTAGCACGTTTTGACAAGATTTCCCCGGCGCGCATCGAAGAACTGGGCAGAACAGATTAAGCGATACGTAGTATCGCTCCGTCCCGCCGGGGTCACCCGGACGCCGCCCGCGCAGGGCAGTTTCAGGCGGGCCAAAGCTCACCCGCGCGCGACTGCTGGAGAAGGAAATCATTCAAACGCGTTGTTCGCGTTTGAATAAGATTTCCGCCAGCGCGCGGACAG
>NZ_CAJTUJ010000163.1 GCF_910579375.1 uncultured Rikenella sp. | reverse complement strand
TGTGAACAAAAAGAACCAAAAAAACTTTAGACGGATGCTGACGCATCCTAAAACTGCCGGGGGCCCTAACCAACGCGCGGCTGCCGCAGAACCCTACGGCACTTCGACAGCATTCAAAATCTCGGTGATAATATCTTCAGACGTAATATTTTCAGCCTCAGCCTCATAGGTCAGACCGATCCGATGCCGCATCACATCCGGACAAACCGCCCGAACGTCTTCCGGAATCACATACCCGCGACGCTTGATAAAGGCATAAGCCTTCGCCGCCTTCGCCAGCGCAATCGACGCACGAGGCGAACAACCGTAACCGATCATCATCGCCAACCGATCGAGTCCGTATTCCGCCGGTTCGCGGGTGGCAAAAATAATATCGACGATATAACGTTCGATTTTCTCGTCCATATAGACCTGCGCCACCACCTCGCGCGCCTGAAGGATCGCATCGGTGGTCACCACAGGAGCAGCTTTCGGGAACGCAGCCCCGAGCATGTTCTGCCGGATAATCTGCCGTTCTTCCTCCTTTTTCGGATAGCCGATCTTGACCTTGAGCATGAAACGGTCTACCTGCGCCTCCGGCAGCGGATAAGTCCCCTCCTGCTCCAGCGGGTTTTGGGTCGCCATCACGAGGAACGGCTTCGGCAAGCGATACGTGCTGTCGCCGATCGTCACCTGATGCTCCTGCATGGCCTCCAGCAAGGCCGACTGCACCTTGGCCGGCGAACGGTTGATTTCATCCGCCAGGACGAAGTTCGCGAAAATCGGCCCGAGTTTAACGGTAAACTCTTCGTTTTTCTGGCTGTAAATCAGGGTTCCCGTCAGGTCGGCCGGCAACAAGTCCGGCGTGAACTGAATCCGGCTGAACTTCGCGTCGATCGCATCGGACAGCGTATTGATCGCCAACGTCTTGGCCAGCCCCGGAACCCCTTCGAGCAGAATGTGCCCATCGCTGAGCAGTCCGATCAGCAGACTTTCCACAAGGTGTTTCTGACCGACGATCACTTTGCCCATCTCCAGGGTCAGCAGATCGACGAACGCGCTCTGCTTTTCGATGCGGGCGTTGAGCTCCTGAATGTTTACGGCTTCGCTCATATAGGTTATTTGGTTAATGTATCGTTTCGAATTTCGACTGCTTTTAAAGTAGTTCAACTACTTTAAACGGTCGGAACGAGATTTTATTTTGTTCCGGACGAACAAATTTAACAGTTTTTCCGCCTCAACAGTCAAATAAGATGCCATTCGTTCGGGCGGCCCGCTAAAACGCCGCGCGTCGGAAGGACAGAAAGCCTCCCGACGCGCCGCAAAAAGCAGTTTTTTATACGAAGTACCTCTTTTTCAAGGTTATTCAGCCTCAGTCGCCGCCGTACCATAGACTTCGGCGAGTTTGTTCATCAGCGCTTCGCCGCGCAGGTTGCGGGCCACGATCGTCCCGTCCGGCCCGATCAGTACGTTCGACGGAATCGACCGGACGCCGTACATCCCTGCCGGAACGCACTCCCAGAATTTCAGGTCGCTCACATTGGTCCATTTCAGACCGTCTTTTTCGATGGCCTGAATCCAGTTTTCGCGTCCGTCGGGCCGGTCGAGCGACACGCCGAAGACGGTAAACCCTTTGTCTTTATACTGGTTGTAAGCCGCGACGACATGCGGATTCTCGGCCCGGCACGGCCCGCACCACGAGGCCCAGAAGTCGAGCAGGACGTAATTTCCCTTTCCGGCCACCGAAGACAAGGCGATCGGCGTCCCGGTGGTATCGGGCAGGGTGAAATCGAGGAACGGATGCCCCGGACTGCTGAGTTCGAGTTTATCGGCCATTTCACCGACCAATTTCAGGTAGACCGACCCCTGGATCGTGCTGTCGAACCCGGCGGCATAGGCGCGCATCTGTTCCGGATCGAGCCCCGGAGCCATCCGGCGGAACAGCAGATAAGCCGCAGCCACGCTGGCCGGATTCTCTTTCACGAAGGCTTCGTTGACAGCCACGTAGTCGTTGTAATTTTTCACCGTATCGACCGCCGCCTGATAGGCCTCGAACAACGCCTGTTCGGCAGAGCCGACGACCTGAATACTGTCAAGCTGTTCGAGCGATCCGGTCACGGCAATCGGGCTGTTTTCGAGGAAGAAGACTTTCGCCGGCCGGGCGGTACTGTCGCCTACGGTAATCTGGGCGAGCATGGGGAGTTCGAGCACGCCGCTAAACGAGGCTTTCCCCTGCGCCACCTTGGCCGAGTCGATCACGAGCGGGGTTTTCCCTTGGAAAACAGAGAGGTAGACGGGTTGTCCCTCTTCGAGTCCGTCGAGGGTGGCTACTACTTGATAGCCTTTCCGGGCGCAGGCGGCGAACATCAGGGCCGCCACACCGAACAGAAGCATTTTTTTCATCGTATTCGTTTGGATTTAATTGTTGTTCAATGTTTTATCGGAGCTTATCCGGATTGTCGCGCACAAAAGCGGCCCAGCCTCCCGCGCCTCCACTACCCGCCGAACGCTCGCCGACGACAGTTCCGAAAGGGCTGGAGCAGATGTAATAATGACACAAAGCGACCGCCAGCCCGTCCGTAGCATCGAGCTCTTTCGGGGTGGTACCGATGCCGAGGATCTTCTGCAAAAGGGCTGCTACTTGTTCTTTCGATGCACCGCCCTGTCCGGTAATGGCCTGCTTGATCCGTCGCGGCGAGTACTCGAACACCGGAATCCCCTGGGTCAAAGCGGCCACCATCGCCACCCCTTGCGCTCGTCCGAGTTTGAGCATACTCTGCACGTTTTCGCCATAGAACGGGGCTTCGAGCGCCATCTCGTCCGGCCGATACTCGCGCACCAGCGCGGAAACCCGTTCAAAAATGTGCCGAAGTTTCTGGTAACGGTCTCCATATTTCCCCAAGGTCACGACGCCGAGCACCCGACACTGGGGCTGTCCGTTCCGAATCTGCAACACGCCGTATCCGAGCACGTTGGTACCGGGGTCGATCCCGATGAGGGTTTTCCCTTCCATGGGATCGGCCCGGACGGCTTGTTCTTCGCGCTGGGCGCGGCTGCGACGGGTAATCATGCTGTTTTTTACGATAATCTGTCGGGCCTCTGCCACGACTCTGCCCGCCCCGGGCTACCGCCGTCGGGAAACGGGCGCGCTGTATTACGTCGGTTGCAGTGGTTACAGCTGGTCTTCAACGCCTTATAATTCAGTTGATCACTACCGTGGCATGCACTTGGATTTCGGAGTGACGCATCTCGGCCCCAACTACACGACACATCGGGCCTACAGTCATCAGTTGCGGTGCCTCTCGGAATAAATGAGAAGAAGAACCCCGCCCCGGGCCACCGCAATACGAGCACGGGCGACCTGATGGGCGTCGGCAACTACGGCTATAGTTGGTCGTCCGCAGTGAACAACACGGGCGGCGTGTTCTTGGACTTCGGCGTGACGTGGATCCGTCCCAGCGCTCCATACAACCGCGCCTACGGTTTTCAGTTGCGGTGCCTCTCGGAATAAACAGGGGCGTGCCTACGGTGGGCAAGAGGCTGGAGTTACCCTAATTGCGTTTTGAGTGCATCCCTGCGGTTCGAAGAACCGCGCGGGCCGGACGCCTCCCCTCGGGAGGGACGCACAGCGTCTTTTAATGGCAGCCTCTACCCCATGACAGCATCTCCCGGGCGCCCGACCCGCACTATTTTCCCGCTACAAGTTCCGCCCATTCGTCCTCGGGCGCGCCCCCCCGGCGCCCGCCTTCGGCGTTCGCTGCGCGCCGAGAACGGCGATTCCTCACGGAATCGCGCTATTCGCTCTTAGCCTATAGCAGTCCGCCGCAGGGGGTGACGGCGAACTGCGCGACCCTTCGAGTCGCAAGAGCAACAACCTATCCACCGCCCCAATTCTGTCGGTTTCGGGCCGCGCGCTCCAGGGGTGAGCCAAAGGCCCAGCGCGCAGGCCCGGCGACCTAAAGGTCGCACAAGCACCGCACCAATCCAAGCCCCATGCTCGGCCCGGCGCGGCTCGAAAACCGTAGCCGGTTTTCGAGCCCGAAGAACAGACACGACCCAAAACTCGCCCCAGTTCTCCGCCCCGTGTCAGCCTCACTGCGGCTCCGCT
>NZ_CAJTUJ010000162.1 GCF_910579375.1 uncultured Rikenella sp. | reverse complement strand
GTTCGCTACCGCCCGACCTGTGTGTTTCAGGAAGAGGGTTATTTCCGTGTCGTCGGCTTGAGCACGAAATTGAACTCATAGTCCCCATACGGCAGCAGGTACTCCCTGAGCGGCCAAGCCCCCCAGCTGTCTTCGCACCCGAGGCCCATCTGCCGCGAAGCGATGTTGAGGGTCACGAAGTCACGCTTCACGAGCGACCCCGAGTGACGTTGCCCTTTTTCCAGGCCGTCGTCCAGATCGTCCATGGCATAAGGCAATGCCGACGCCTCGAACGGGGCGTCCGACTCGATCGTGATGCCCGTGCCGTCCGGATCGGTCAGCCGCCACCACCGCAGGTCGCTCTTGTTGCCGCTCTCCTGCGGCCGGACGTAGCCCCAATATTGATCATCCACCGCCTGGGCGTAGCGTCCGATCCGAGCCGCCCCCTGCCGGTCGATATAATTCTCCACCGGCCCGCGTCCGTAAAAGTCGATCGCCCGGAACGCCTGTGGCATCGTCAGCTCCATCCCGAACCGGAACAGATGCGGCATCTTCTCCTTCGTCGGATCGGTGGTCAGTTTCTGAGAAACCGCGATCTCGCCCGTGCCGTTGATCGTGTAATCGATCGTCAGGGTCGCAAAGAGTTTCGGCAGATCGAACACGCTTGTCACCAGAATATTACCATCCGCCAGCGTCGAATCTTTGATCGATTTGAGCCGCATCTCCGGATTTTTCCACAGTGCGAACCGCTTCTGTTGTCCCGCTCCGAAATCGTTGTCGGTCGGCGCGCGCCAGAACATCGGCCGCAATGCGCAGCCCGTTTCGACCAACTCCTTGCCGTCCAGCGTGTAGTCCGTCATCAGTCCCGTCCATCGGCTGAAATAGATTTTGTTGTCGCCCGCCACGACGACGATCGCCCGCGTATTCGGCTCGATGACCGGCCGGAGGCCCGGCGTCGCCGCCACCGTGGCTCCCCAAGCTTGGTAAGGCCGCACCGTCATCTGGTCATACGCCACCACCGTTCCCGCCGGCAGAATCCCGTCCTGAGCCTTCAGCACGTATTCCACATCGAGCATCAGTTCGCCCGTCGCCGAAGCCGGTACGGCGTAGCCCGGCAAAGCCACCTGCGCCCGTTGTTGCGGCGCGACGTTCAGTTCCGGCACGATCCCCTGTCTCACCACCGTCCCGTTGTCGCGCAGTTGCCATACCATATAGTACCGCGAGAGGTCGATAAAGAAGTTCTCGTTGTAGACCTCCACGATCCCCTTCTGCAAATCGACCGGCGTCGTCAGGATCGACCGCTGGACGTACCCCGCCTCGTACATGTGCGGATTCGGCTCGCGATCCGGATTGATGAGGCCGTTGCAGTTGAAGTTGTTGTCCGACACGGTGTACTTCCCGTAGTCCCCGCCGTAGGTGTAGATCATGTTTCCCGCCTTGTCGTACCCCCGCAGCGCCTGATCCACGAAGTCCCAGATAAAGCCCCCTTGGAGGTTCGGATATTTTCGGATCACGTCCCAGTACTCCTTGAAGCCGCCCAAAGAGTTCCCCATCGCATGCGCATACTCGCACAAGATCACCGGCCGTCCGTCCAGCCGCCCGAGATACGGATCCTTGCCCAATCGTTCCATCTCGAGTACCCCGGTGTACATCGGACACCAGATGTCGCTGTAGTGCGTACCGGTCGTGTCCCCGGCATCCCAGATCGCCCGCTCGTACTGCACCGGACGCGTCGGGTCGTAGTTTTTGATCCACTCGTACTCCTTGCGGAAATTGGCGCCGTCGCCCGACTCGTTCCCCAGCGACCAGAAGATGACCGACGGATGGTTCTTGTCCCGCAGGGCCATCCGCGATCCCCGTTCGACGTGCGCCCGTTCGAACCGGGCGTCGCCCCCCAGATTCTCCTTGCCGTAACCCATCCCGTGCGCCTCGACATTCGCTTCGTCGATCACATAGATGCCGTATCGGTCGCACAACTCGTACCAATACGGATCGTTCGGGTAGTGCGACGTCCGGACGGCGTTGAAGTTGAACCGTTTCAGGATTTCGATGTCTCGGAGCATCGTTTCGCGCGGCACGTGGTAGCCGTAGGTCGGATCGATCTCGTGCCGGTCAGCCCCCTTGAAGAGCACCGGCTGCCCGTTGACCAGCACCTGCGAATCTTTGATTTCGATTTTGCGGAATCCGACGTTGAGCGGAATATACTCCTGCGCTTCGGCCTTGCCGCTGCCGTTGTCGACCGTGACGAGCAATCGGTAGAGGGTCGGAGATTCCGCGCTCCACTTGGCCGGATTCTCGACCGGAATATCCAGCCGAACGACTCCTCCCTTGCCCGGCCTGATGCCTTGTTCCGAAACGACGGTCTTGCCCGCCGGATCGATCAATGCCACATCGACTCGCGTCGCACCCGTGGCATGGACGACATCGGCGTCGATTTTCAGGGTGGCATCCTTATATTGGCTGTCGAGGTCGGTCACCACACGGATATCTTCCAATCTGGTCTGCGGTCGGGCGTACAGATAGACGCCTCTGGCCAGCCCGCTGAGCCGCCAGAAGTCCTGGTCTTCGAGGAAGCTCCCGTCGCACCACCGGAAGACCTGAAAGGCGATCTTGTTTTCCCGCCCCGGTACGAGGTATTTCGTGAGGTCGAACTCCGCCCCGAGCTTGCTGTCCTCGCTGTATCCGACGAACCGCCCGTTCACCCACAGGTAGAGGTTCGAGGTGACGCTCCCGAAGTGGATGTAGATGGCGTCGCCTTTCCAGTCCGCCGGCACGCGCACTTCGCGGATATACGACCCCACATAATTATCCTGCGACGGAATGCGCGGCGGGGTCGGCCGTTCGATATGGCTCCACGGATAGCCTGGGTTGATGTAGACCGGGTCGCCGTAGCCGTTCACCTGCCAGATGCCGGGCACGGAGATCGTCTCCCACCCCTTGGAGTCGTAGTCGGTTTTGTAGAAGTCGGCGGGCCGCTGGTCGGCGTTTTCGACGAAGAAGAATTTCCATTTGCCGTTCAGCGACAGGTAGCGGTCGGATTGTTCCGGTTCGGCGGCGATCGCTTTTTCCGGAGTCTCGTAGGCAAAGTACGAGGCCCGCATCGGAGCCCGGTTCACGGTATTCACCGCGGGGTCTTGCCATTCGGTAAAGCTCTGGGCCCGGACTGCGCCGCAGCCGACGATCGCGCCGATTCCCAAAAGGCTTATCCATAGGTTTTTCATAGGCTTAAAAAAAGAGTTTGGTTGGTTCGCAAAGCAGGGCCGACACCGGGGGCCGGGCCGACAGCGAAACAAAGATAACTTTTTCTGCCGATTCACGGGGGGCAGGCAGCAGATTTTGGTATCGTTTTTGCATGAAATGCGATTTCGAAAATTCGGATCCCGCATCCGAAAATTTCGTTATCTTTATCCTCGATGCGTCGTTTGTCGATCTATATTCCGCTGGTTTGTGTCGTCCTGCTGGTTGTAGCGGGTGCGACGCGCGTCGTGTCGGCAGCGGGGCGGTTGTCGGTGCCGGTTACGGTCGATAGCGCTTCGCTGACGGCGGATGCTTCGGCGAAGGGTGAAGGGTATATTTTGCCGTTGACGGGTGAGGGCGATGCCTTTTCGAGGGGGTTGGGCGGCGTGCGGACGGGGCTGTCCGAGGTGCGTTGTTTTTGGCTGACGGGGATGCGGCGGGCGTTGCGGAGTCCGGTATTTCAATCGACGGATCTTTTTCTGACTTATCTGGGACGGGCTTCTGCGGCCCGGGCGTTCGCCTCGTGGCGGATGTCGTTGTGCGGGAATGCTTGTGGAGCGGCGGTCGCCGTTTCGCGGGCAGGCGACGGGTGTGTCTACGCCTTACGTCGTATCGTGATCTAATCCATTTATCATTGTTCGAGCTTTAGGGTCTGGGCTGCGGTCTTGCGTATGCGGTTAGACCCGGCCAGAGCATCCCGTAGGGATGCGCTCTAAAGTCTTTTTGATTCTTTTTCTTCAGAAAAAGAACGGTACCATTCGGGTCAAAGCTCAACCGCGCGCCGCCGCCAAAAGAGAATGAATCGCGCAGGCGCGCGAAAAAGCGGCGGAGCGACAGCGGAGCCGCAGTGAGGCGGACACGGGGCGGAGAACTGGGGCGAGCTTTGGGCGGT
>NZ_CAJTUJ010000161.1 GCF_910579375.1 uncultured Rikenella sp. | reverse complement strand
GGCCGGGCAGGCCCCGCGTGCCCGCGGTGGGCAAATGGCAGCCTCAGCCCAATCCCTCGCCCTATGTTTTGTCCGCGCCTCGAACTGCCCTCGGGCCGGGCCCCACGTCCCGTGGACGGGCAAAACTTCGTTTTGCTGCGGCAGCCTCTACCCTAAGGCCGCCTCACGGCTTGCGGATCACCTCGTTCTCGCCCAGCGCCCGCCCGTAGTGATCGATCAGACGATTGAGGATCAGGTTAATCCCAACCCCCAAAACAATGTCCGCCAGCAAAACCCACCCGAAATCCAAACCGCAAACCTCCGTCAAAAAGAAATTGAACAGGATGAAGAAAACCTCCAACAGCAACAGAATCCCCGTGCTCTGCAAGTGCGTCCGGTTGAGCTGCAACAGCTTGTGGTGTATGTGGTTCTGATCCGGATAGAACGGCGACTTCCCCCGCGATATCCTGCTCACGAAGACCCGGCACGTGTCGAAAACCGGCACGAACAGCAGCCCCAGCAGAATCGCCAGCGGCGCATGCAGGCCCACCGGCTGGAAAGTCGCGAAACCCAGGTTGGCGAACTTAAGCCCCAGGAAGATAATCATATACCCCAGCGTCAGAGAACCCGTATCCCCCATGAAGACCTTGAGCCGTGTCCCCAGGACGTTGTACTGGAAAAAGGCGATCAGCACCCCTGCCATCCCGAACGCGAACATCGCATAGACGAAAAGCTCGTAATAGATAAAGAAAATGCCCAGCGTCGAGAGGATGATCGTCCCCAGCCCCGAACACAAGCCGTCCACCCCGTCGATCAGGTTGAACGCATTGACCGTCAGCACCACCACCACGATCGTCAGCAGCGCGTCCGGCAGGAAAGGCAGCCGGTGGAGCCCGAACAGCCCCTGAAAATCGTAGACCGTCACCCCCGCGAAAACCAGACAGATCGCCGCGAAAATCTGAGCCGCGAACTTGTTCCGATACCCCACCCCGATCAGGTCGTCGGCCAGCCCCACGAAGTAGAGGATCAGCATCCCCGCCACCACGAAGAGAAACTCGGTCAGCAGCTCGATCTGCAAGTTGATCGAGACGTCGTATCCGTAATAATACCTGAGCCCCAGCACAAACGCGAACGAAAAGAGCACCGCCGGAAAAAACGACAACCCGCCGAGCCGCGGAATGGCCCCCTTGTGCACCTTCCGTTTGTTCGGTTCGTCGAACAGCCGTTTCATCTTGGCAAAAATGACGATCCGCGGAATCGCCAGCCACCCGAAAGCGGCCGAAATCCCGAACGTCAGAATCACGAATAACACGTATATCATAGTCTCCCCCGAAGCGTTTTTGCGATGGACAAATATAACGAACTATTCGGTACCCTGCAACGTCTTTATCGAGCTGTCGCCGATTTTTCGTACCTTTGCAGGCGGTGAGGTGTGCGCTTCGGAGCGTGTCGGGACGACCGCCCTCCGTCTGCGCCGCGCACCGGCGGGCCGTGCGGCCCGCCGGTCACCACCACACGGACGACAAAAAAACATCAACACCGCAATATGGAACCTATGGAACTCAGCGAGCAGGAGCTCCTGCGCCGCGAATCGATGAACAAACTGCGCGAACTCGGCATCGAGCCCTATCCGGCCGCCGCCTATCCCGTGACCGCCACGGCCGCCGGGATTCGCGAGAAATATACCCCGGAGAGCACTGAATTTCAGGACATCCGGATCGCCGGACGCATCATGAGCCGGCGGATCATGGGGAGCGCCGCCTTCTTCGAGCTCCAGGATCACACGGGCCGAATCCAGGTCTACATCCGGCGCGACGACATCTGCCCCGAGGGCGATCCGACGCTCTACAACACCGTCTTCAAGAAGCTCCTCGACATCGGCGACATCGTCGGCATCCGCGGCTTCGCCTTCGTCACCAACATGGGCGAACTGTCGGTGCACTGCCGCGAGTTCACGGTGCTGAGCAAGTCGCTGCGCCCGCTGCCGATCGTCAAGGAGAAGGACGGCCAGGTCTTCGACGCCTTCAGCGACCCGGAACAGCGCTACCGGATGCGTTACCTCGACCTGATCGTCAACCCGCACATCAAGGAGACCTTCCTGAAACGGGCCAAGATGATCGCCACCATGCGCCGCTTCTTCGACGAGCACGGCTACGTGGAGGTCGAGACGCCGATCCTGCAGCCGATTCCGGGCGGAGCGGCGGCACGGCCCTTCATCACGCACCACAACTCGCTGGACACGGATCTCTACCTGCGGATCGCGACGGAGCTCTACCTCAAGCGGCTCATCGTGGGCGGCTTCGAGGGGGTCTACGAGTTCGGCAAGAACTTCCGCAACGAGGGGATGGACCGGACGCACAACCCGGAGTTCACCTGCATGGAGCTCTACGTGGCCTACAAGGACTACCGGTGGATGATGGAGTTCACGGAACAGCTGCTGGAGACGGTGGCGCGGGAGCTGCACGACGGCGAGACACGCGTGCGGGTGGGGGATCGCGAGATCGACTTCCGGGCGCCGTTCCGGCGGGTGACGATGCGGGATGCCATTCTCGAAAAAACGGGCTTCGACATCGCCGGGAAGACGGAGGAGGAGCTGCGGGCGGCGTGCCGCGAGCTGGGGGTCGAGACCGACGAGACGATGGGCAAGGGCAAGCTGATCGACGCCATCTTCGGCGAGCGGTGCGAGGCGGATTTGGTGCAGCCGACCTTCGTGACGGACTACCCGATCGAGATGTCGCCGCTGAGCAAGCGCCACCGCGACGATTCGACGCTGACGGAGCGTTTCGAGCTGTTCGTGAACGGGAAGGAGCTCTGCAACGCCTACTCGGAGCTGAACGACCCGATCGACCAGCTGGAGCGGTTCCAGGAGCAGCTGCGGCTGTCGGAAAAGGGCGACGACGAGGCGATGTTCATCGACATGGACTTCGTGCGGGCGTTGGAATACGGCATGCCGACCTGTTCGGGGCTGGGGATCGGAATCGACCGGCTGACGATGTACATGACGGATCAGTCGTCGATCCAGGACGTGCTGTTCTTCCCGCAGATGCGGCCTGAAAAGAAGGCGGTGCGGGACGAGCCGGCTCTCTACACGGCTGCGGGGGTTCCGGAGGAGTGGGTGCCGGTGCTCCAGAAGATGGGCTACGTGACGGTGGCTTCGCTGGGGGGTCTGGCGCCGAACAAGCTGTGGGGGGATCTGTGCGGATTCAACAAGAAGAACAAGCTGGGGCTGAAGAATCCGACGGCGGAGGAGGTCTCGGGGTGGGTTTCGGCGGCTGCTTCGGGTTCAGCTTCGACCTCGGCTTCGGCGGAGTAGCGGCAATCGGTTTCGGCCCGGCTTCCGGCGACGGAGGGGCGGTATTCGGTTTCGGCCCGGCTTCCGGCGCGGTGGATGGTGGCGGAGGGGCGGTCGGATGCAACAAAAAGGAGGCTTTTTCCGTCAATTAAGAATAGAGGCAGTCGTGTCCGTCTCGAGCAGGCGGAACAACGAGCCGGGCCGAGGCTGTCTTGGGGTAGAGGCTGCCATTTGCCCACCGCGGGTACGCGGGGCCTGCCCGGCCGACGCGTTCGCGCCACGGCGGGGGGCCTTTATTACTTAAAAGCAACCGCGCGCCACGCCTAAAGAAGCGATTTAACTATTTCGGCGGTGAGCCGAATATAGATATCGCGCAGGCGCGCGAAAAAGCGGCGGAGCGAAAGCGGAGCCGCAGTGAAGCGAACACGGGGCGGAGAACTGGGCTTTGCTTTGGGCTGTGCCTGTTCTTTGGGCGAGCAGGGGGCTTGGCTTGGGGATGAACTGTGGACTGTGCTCTTGGCTATGTTTTAGGCCGAGAGCGAATAGCTAAGTCCCCGTGACAACGGTCGGCCCGCAGCCCCCGGATGCGGAGGGGACGCACAGCGTCTTTTACTGGCCGCCTCGGCCTTAATATTCGGCCTCCGCTGGCTGCGGCCGAGGACGAAACCGACAGAAAAAGGCTGAGTTTTTGCGATCCTTTGGGTCGCGCAGTCCGCCGCCATCCCACGCGGCGGACTGCACTCGACGGAGCTCGTTGCAGTCACCGCTGGCGGCGAACCTCGCAAAATTGAGGCGGGAATAGGTTGTTGCTCTTGCGACCTTTTAGGGTCGCGCGGGCCGGACGCCTCCCCCTCAG
>NZ_CAJTUJ010000160.1 GCF_910579375.1 uncultured Rikenella sp. | reverse complement strand
ATTGCGCCCCCGTTGGCGGCGAACTGCTTAAGCAAAGAGTACGCCCCCCGTTTATTCCGAGAGGCAACGCAACTGAAGACCGTAGGCACGAAAATCCGCACTGCTGGTGCCAAGATTCTGTAAGCCGAAAATCAGATATAGGCTATTCGTTTTGCTCGTTCCCGAAGACCAGTTGTAGCCGCTGCTCCCGCTGCTCCCGCTGCTGCGCAGCGCGCCGAATCCGTTCAATAAACCCGCATCGCGGAAGCCCGGGGCGGCCGAGCGGCACGCGAAAGCCGACTGGTGACGAATCAGCGGCTGCTGGCCAACCGTTTGCAAATCCGCTTCACGAAACCCGGCCCTTCGTAAATAAAACCCGAATAGAGCTGCACCAGCGAAGCACCCGCCTCCAACATCGCCTCCGCATCCTCGACACTCATTACCCCGCCCACACCGATAATCGGAAGCCGGCCACCCGTCTTTTCACGGATATAACGCACCATCTCCCGCGACCGGACCGTCAGCGGCGCGCCGCTCAGTCCCCCCTTGCCGATTCCGGCGACACGAGCCTCGTCCGTCGCCAACCCCTCGCGCGAAGTCGTCGTGTTGGTCGCCACGATGCCGTCGATCTTGCACGTCTCGACCACCTCGATCATCCGGTCGACCTGTTCGCGCGTCAGGTCGGGCGATATTTTGAGCAGAATCGGCCGATAGTCGGACTGCCCCTGCCGAAACTCCTTGAGCGGTTCGAGGATCGCCACCGTCGAGTCGGTGCTCTGCAACGCCGTCAGGTTCACCACGTTCGGGCAGCTGACATTCACCACGAAATAGTCCACGTAATCGTACAACGCGCGAAACGCCCGGAGGTAGTCGGCCGGAGCCTCCTCGTTCGGCGTGAGGCTGTTTTTGCCGATATTTCCGCCCACGATCAACCCCGGACGCCGGTGGCGGAGATTCCGGACGGCGTGTTGCACCCCCCGGTTATTGAACCCCATGCGGTTGATAATGGCCCGGTCTTCGGGCAGGCGGAAACAGCGCGGTTTGGGATTGCCCCCCTGCCCCTTCGGGGTGACCGTCCCGATCTCGACGAAGCCGAAGCCCAGCGCACCCAGCATGTCGTACACCTCGGCGTCCTTGTCGAACCCGGCGGCCAGCCCGATCGGGTTGGGAAACTTCAGCCCCAGCACCTCGCGTTCCAACGCCGGCGAACGATAGCTGTAAATCGCCCGAAGCAGCGCCCGCGCGCCGGGCACATAGTGCAGCAGACGCAGCAGACGGACGATCAGGTGGTGGATGGTCTCCGGCTGGAGGCGGAAAAGAAGCGGTCGAAAGAAGCGATACATGGTGTGGTTCGTTCGGAATATTCGGAATAACTAAAATCGCGCAAAGATACACATTACGGGAGAAGAAAAAATCAGGGTGCCGGGATAAATGCTCGAAGAGGCAACGCAACTGAAAACCGTGGGCGCGGTTGTCCGAGTTGCTGGTGTTGAGGTTCTGCGAATTGAAATTCAAGTCCAGGCCGTTGATGCCGCTCGTGGCGGAAGACCAGCTGAACCCGTTGTTGCCGACGTTCACCGGTTCGCCCGAGTTTGCGTTGCGGTTGCCCGGGAGAAGGCGCGCGAGGCCAGCGGCCGCTGAGGGATTCCGCCCGAGCTGACGCCGCGGAGGGCGAAAGACCGGGGGCGGAGCGCTCTCGTTGGGCGAGAGGGGCTTAACTAACCGGGCCGTCCGTCCGCTTTCGGAAGGGCACGGAACCGGGTCAGTGGGCCGCTGAATTTATGTTCGCTCTGCCGCCGCCTCTCCGACGAAGCGGCGGCACTCCGGAACGGACACCCTGAATGAGAAGGAGCGCGGTCGAGGCGTTTTGCCTTTGTCTTTACCTTTGCCGGACGAAGATAGGCAATTCCGGCGGAATACCGCTCGCGCCCGCCGCCGAGAGCCGCCGGGAGGGCCCGTTTCCGACACACGCGGCTGGATTCCGGAGGCGGCGGCCGGGCGCTGCGGCGGCGGGATGCAGATTTTTTTTAGGATTTTTTATCTCTCTGTTTGGAGGTATCGGAAATTTGATTACTTTTGCATCGTCAAACAACGCTCGACGGGTTCGCCTGCGGGGGGCGGGCGACGAAGAAAAATTCCTCGATAGCTCAGTTGGTTAGAGCACCTGACTGTTAATCAGGGGGTCCAAGGTTCAAGTCCTTGTCGAGGAGCTTCCTTACAAAACGAGGGACAACGCGGTTCGTTGTCCCTCGTTTTTCTTTTTACCGGCCGACCTTATCCGATCGACAACTCGACGGTCTCCGTGACGCCGATCTCCCGGACAAAACGGTCGTCGTGCGAAATGACGACCAACGAGCCGCGATAGTCACGAAGCGTGTCGGTCAGAATCGCGAGGCTGTCGATATCGAGGTGGTTGGTGGGTTCGTCGAGCAGCACGATGGCGGGGTCGTGGAGAGTCCACCCGGCCAGCAGGGTCTTGGTGCGCTCGCCGCCGCTCAGGGCGTCGGAGGGGGTGTCGAGGGCGACGTGGCTCAGGCCCCATGCGTCCAGGGCGGCGCGACTCTGCGCTTCGATCTCCCAGTCGTCGCCGAGCGTTTCGAAATCGTCCGGTTCGACGGAGCCGGAACAAATGGCGCGCAGGGCCCGCAATTTATGGGTTATACCGAGCAGTTCGGCGACGTTCCGCCGGTCGGGGGCGGTCTGCTGGGGAACGAGATAGGGGGTCGACGAGCGGACGAGGCTGCCGGTCGCGGGGGACAACCGACCGGCCAGCAGGTGCAGCAGGGTCGTTTTCCCGGCTCCGTTGGGGCCGATCAGAGAGACTTTCGCGCCTTTGGGCACGGAGAGGGTCAGGTTCTCGAACAAAAATGAAGAATGGGGGTGGTGACGGTACGAAATACCGTTCGCGATAAGACTCATATGGAATAAACGATCGAATGGTGTGCCTCCGCGATGCGGAGGTCCGGTGAAACCTGAATGCGGGTCTGAAAGCGGCATCGGCTCCTCGGAACCGGCCTATCGAACGTTTATGTTCATCGGAGTAGAGTTTGATTTCGGGGACAAACGTAAGCAAATAATCTGAACGGATCAACCGGTTTCCTCTCCTCCCGACGGGTCGGGCTACGGCAGGCGGGGATGAACCACGTGGGAGGAGAGGTGGCCTGCGGGGCTGTATGGATGATGCCGCGGCGGTTCCGTTGGGGTTCGCCGGGGCTTTTCGCGCCGTTTGGGGGACGAGGAGGGGCTGGGGCGCATGACGAAGGGACGAAGAAGCAAAAAGGCGATAGTCGTGCCTAACAAAAGGGTCGGTATGAGTTCCGGGGTTGTCATGGGGGTATTTTCTAACATCATTATATAATAATAGGTGGGGGCACCGGGCCGGAGTGTCACATATCAAGTTTCGTGCAAGAATGGATCGGATGGGGGTTTTCTGTCAAACGGGGCAAGGGGATCGCCGGGATTTCGGAAGTTTTTGGGGTTTTGTTTTTTAGGGGTGGCATAGCCCTGGGCTACCGCTATTCGCGCTCGGGCGAGCCGGGGTACGTGGGCTTCGGGTACAGTTGGGCTTCGGGGGTCAGCGATATTAATGGCATGAGCATGGGTTTCGGAACGACGTGGCTCTATCTCAACCACACGGTGTACCGGGCTTACGGTTTTCAGTTGCGTTGCCTCTCGGAATAAACGCGCCCATAGGGCGTTTACTAGCTGTGTCTGCCCCAACCTGAAGCCATTGTTTGGGTAGAGGCGATTAGCTTTCGAGCACCGCTCGGCCCCGGGCTACCGCGATGCGGGAAACAACGATCTATTCGGGGCGCTGGGCCTCGTCGGAAATCACATAGCCAGCTGGTCTGCTTCGGCTAACGGGGCCTACAGTCTATATTTATATTCCTACAAGCATTACTTCGATACCGGCGGCTCGGGCCACCGTGCTCACGGTATTCAGTTGCGTTGCCTCTCGGAATAAACGGGCGCACAGGGCGTTCTACTGGCAGCCTCGGCCCTGAGTAACCGCCAGCCTCTACCCTACTTTGGTTTGACTTGATGGATCGGACGCCCGGGAGGAACCGCAACTCTCGACGCGCGAGCGGCGTGTTGCGGGCCTCCCGTGGGGAGGCGTCCGGCCCGCGCGACCCTAAAGGGTCGCAAAAGCAGTGCCTTGTT
>NZ_CAJTUJ010000159.1 GCF_910579375.1 uncultured Rikenella sp. | reverse complement strand
GTTTGGGGTAGTTCCAGTCCATTGCCCACCGCGAGCACGCACCTCCGTTTATTCCGAGAGGCAACGCAACTGAAGACCGTAGCCGCGAAAGTGCGTGACGTTTTGGGGTTCGAGCGACGTCATGTAAAAATAGAGCAATGTGCCGTAAATCTCATTAATGCTTGAAGCCCAGCTATATCCTCGATTTCCGATACTTATCATTTCCCCGTTGAAATTGTCGCGGTAGCCCGGAGCGGACAGGTGGATGGTCTCGTTTGTGACTGTTTTCGGAGGATTGTAGTGTGGAGAATTATTTTTAGAATAGTATTTTGTTGTTTTAGGATAATTGTTAAATTTGTCTTTGATCATGTGCAACTCATATTCGGTGAGAAAAATGAATTACTCTGAAAAATAGAGTGATATGTAGAGAAATGAGAACTTCATCGGATTTACTGGCGAGTTTTGCTATCCTACTCATAAAAGTATATAAGTTTTAGACATTTAAAATAATAGTGATGCGGATCCGACCTGTCGAGAGGCGGATGGAATGAATGCTTAAAGGCTTGTCCGCGGGGTGGCCTCCCGTTCTCTCCTATGCCGTTATACCTTATCGGATCGTACGGTGTCCAGTTGTCTCGTACGGTATTTTTCTCATTCAAAAAACTATTCTTTCGATGACTCTACAGGAAATCATTGCAGCCGAAAACTGCAACACCGATCGGATATATCTCTATCCCGAGGGTGTTTTTTGGAAAGCTTACGAGCGCTCGGCTTTCGCTTTCGTGCGGCGAATTTCGCGTTATAAAATCACTAAACGATTCATCAAATATCTGGATACCGAGATCGTATCGTTGGGTTTTCCCGACACCTCGCGAACGAGGGTACTTGGTGATCGACCCGTCCAGACTGGGCCCTACGGCATGTTGGTGCTCGACGGCGGAACGATCGATCCGGCGGCCTATGTCCGATGGAAAGAGGCGATTCCGTTGGTCGCGGCTCGAACCGCTACGACTCCTCCTCCGGCGGTGACACCTGTGGCTCTGCCGCCGACCTTCGGAAAGAGCGGAGGCGCGCCGCGTTCCGGAACGGGCATTGCATCGGTCGCTCCTTTGGTAGTGGCCTCTCAGCCGGTCATGACCGAAAACAGAACTTCGGTTGTCGAAGCGGTGTTGCGCGATCTCCGCAATTTCAGCGTCGAAAACGCGACGCCGCTCGAATGTCTTCTTTTTGTGTCTTCCCTTAAAAAACAGCTCAATGGCAGTCTATGATAATTTGGAGGTCTTCAAGGCAGCGTACGATTTGTTGCTCTATGTCTTTCAGTTCACGCCGAACATCAAACGGGACTATCGGTATACGTTGGCTGAAAAACTCAAGGACAATATCATCGAGTTGTGTCTCTGTATCTATCGGGCCAACGGAGCGAAAGAGGAGCGGGTGGCGGATATCCGGCTGGCGAGGGAACGGGTGGTGACGATCAAGCTGATGTGTCGCATGCTCACCGACCTCAAACAGATATCGGTCAAGCAGTTCGCGGTGGTGTGTACGCACACCGAGTCGATCTCGAAACAGTTGCAGGCTTGGCAGAGGTATTCCGAAAAGATGAAGCTGGAACGGAAGGCCGTTGTGGTCAAATCGTAACGGGGTGGCGGCGGAGGGGGAGAGTTCTTTGATGGTCTGGTTTTGCACATCCGGTGTGGCGAGTCGTGTTCCGGGACGGTCGTGCCTCGATGGGTTCCGGAGTGTTCGGACGGTCGTCGGGCTCCGGCGGCTGGCGGACAGGGTGAACGATAAATTCAGCAGTCCACTGAAGTCTTAGTTATTCACGCGTTCGCTTCGTGCTATGGGCGGAGTGAATATTCCAGCGACTGCCTTTCCGATTCGGGCTATGCGCGGTTCCCGCCCCGGGCTTCCGCGAGAGAGCCAATGGCGGGCTGAGCAACGTCGGCAACAACGGGTTCAGCTATTCGTCGTCGGTGAGCGGCAGCAATGGGGTGTACTTGAATTTCAACGTGACGAACCTCAATCCCAGCAACGCGAACAACCGCGCCTACGGTCTTCAGTTGCGTTGCCTCTCAGCGTTTATCGGCGGTCGTCGGCGGAACAAGGGGGGCCGGATGTGCGTTTTTTCCTGTTCCGTTCGTCGGGGGTGTCAGAACGGTGCCGTGCAGGCAGTTCCGGAGTATCGGACGGCTACGGTGGTTCGATAGTGAGGACGATAAATTCAGTAACTTACTGATGCTTTGCGGTATTAGTTATGGCTACGACCTCCTGTTCCGTAGTGCCGGGGAGGAGGTGATCGGGAATAGTTACGGTTCGGCTACAGTGCTTGTCGCCCGCCCCGGGCTACCGCAATCATGCGGATGGCGTGCAGCGTAACGTCGGCAACGAGGGTACGGTCTGGTCTGCGTCGGTGCCCGACGGCAGCACGAACGCCTGGCGTTTGTTGTTCAATGCGACGAACATGAATCCTTCGAATGCGAACAATCGCGGCAACGGTTTTCTGTTGCGTTGCCTCTCAGCATTTATCGGTTTTCGGCTCTTCCGGACGGGCGGAACAGGAGCGTATTCACAGGACGGACGTCCCCGGAGTGTCTGTCGGTTACGGCCGGCGACAGAGGATGCGGGTAAATTCAGCGACCCACTGATCGTGCTCGGGCGCGATTAGTTATGGTACGAATTCGGCTGGAGCGTGTCGTGCGCCGCCCGCTGCGGAGAAACTCTCCGCAGCGGGGCGGCGAAGCGAGCGGTCGCAAGATAGGATGAGAACGCCCCGGGCTATCGCAATCGGGATACGGGCGCGCTGAACAACGTCGGCAACAACGGTTACAGCTGGGCTTCCACGGTCAGCGGTACCAATGGCATGAACTTGAATTTCAACGTGACGTGGCTCAATCCCAGCAACGCGAACAACCGCGCCTACGGTTTTCAGTTGCGTTGCCTCTCAGCATTTACCCGGACGTCGCGTCCTTTTTTATAGATAGGTATCGGTGCACGGGCCGAATGGGCAGGATGTTTTTCCGGAGTGCCGGCTTTTTTTCTACAGGGGAGTCGGCAGGGCGAAGGGTAAATTCAGTGACCTACTGGTCTGTCGTTCAGTGTTTCGGACAGATTAGTTAAATCGATGATTCTGTCGGTTTTTTGTTTCCGGCGGAGTCTGTAGAGAGTGGTTGCTCAGTTCGACAGGCTGCCCCGGGCTACCGCAACAACTCTTCGGGCGAACCGGGTGGCGTCGGCAACAACGGCTATAGCTGGTCGTCGGCGGTGAGCGGTATCAACGGGCGGTTTTTGTGGTTCAACACGCAGGACCTCGATCCCAGCAACACGAACAACCGTGCCAACGGTCGTCAGCTGCGTTGCCTCTCAGTATTTACCGACATCCTGCTTTTTGATATTTCGAGTCTTTAATATCATATGGTTGTTGTGAAAATTTTTAATCTGCCTGACCCCGGGCTGCCGCACCACGCTCTCGGGCGAACCGGTGAGTGTCAGTAGCGAGGGTTCCGGATGGTCATGTACATCGGTCGGTGGAACCAATGGCATGTACTTGCACTTCTACACTCGTGGTCTCGTCCCCAGCGACGTAATGAGCCGCGGTCACAGTCTTCCGTTGCGTTGCCTCTCGGAATAAACAGAGAAAACCGCCCCGGGCTACCGCGGCTACATCGAGGGCGCTCTGATGGGCGTCGGTGACGGCGGATACTATTGGACCTCGACGTCCTACGGTTCGGACGACCACTACCGGGGCATGTACTTGGACTTCCACGCGGGGTGGCTCGTTTCCGACAATACGACGCGCCGTGCCTACGGTTTTCCGTTGCGTTGCCTCTCGGAATAAACGGGGACGAGAGGCGCCGCCCCGGGCTACCGCGACTCAGGTGAACAAAATCGATGGGGCGACATGAACGGCGTCGGTAATAACGGTTATAGTTGGTCGGCCGCCACAAGGGGCATTTACGGACAAGATCTCCTCTTCAAAGTCACGTGGCTCTATCCCAACTTTGCAAACGACAGCCGTGCCTACGGTTTTCAGTTGCGTTGCCTCTCGGAATAAACAGAGGAAACTGCCCCGGGCTACCGCCTCGCAGGCTCGGGCGCACCGGTGAAGGTCGGCTACTTCGGATTCAGCTGGTCGTCCGCGTTCTACGATTCGGGCGACCACTACCGTGGCCTGTGCTTGGATTTCCATTCGCAGAGCCTCGATCCCAGCTGCTCGGACTACCGCGG
>NZ_CAJTUJ010000158.1 GCF_910579375.1 uncultured Rikenella sp. | reverse complement strand
TATTCCGGAAGGAATAGAGCCCCGATTCATATATCTCCGCCCCAAAGAAATTTACGCCAACAGTTTGCGCAGCGAAGCCAGCAGCCGGTCGCAATGCGCCTGCGTAATATTCAAGGCAGGCAAGAGCCGGAAGGTGTTCTTGTCGGACGACGACCCCACGAAGATATGTTCGTCGAACAACAGCCGTTTGCGGAACGGCGCGCTCTCTTCGTTCAGTTCGACGCCGATCATCAGCCCTTTGCCGCGCACCTCTTTGATGTTCGGCAATTTCTTCAATTCGGCCATCAGGTAGTCGCCCATCTTCTTCGCATTCTCCACCAGCCCGTCTTCGGTCATCCCCTCTGCCACCGCCAGCGCAGCGGCGCAAGCCAAATGGTTCCCGCCGAAGGTCGTTCCGAGCATGCCGTATTTCGGTGCGATGTGCGGCGCAATGGAGACGGCAGCCACCGGAAACCCGTTCCCGATCCCTTTGGCCATGGTGTAGATATCGGCATTGACTCCCGCCCAGTCGTGGGAGTAGTATTTCCCGGTTCGTCCGCAGCCGCACTGCACGCTGTCGGCGATATACAAGGCTCCATACTGGTCGCAAAGCGAACGTATTTTCCGCAGGTAGTCGTCGGAGGCGATCCGAATGCCGCCGACGCCCTGGATCCCTTCCAGAATCACAGCAGCAATCTCGTTCCCTTGTGTGGCAAACAGTTTTTCGAGTTCCTGCTCGTCGTTCAGGGTGACGAAAATGACGTTCTCTGTCCGATTCACCGGAGCGGTGATGTTCGGATTGTCGGTCGCGGCGACGGCGAGCGAGGTCCGACCGTGAAACGCGCCGTGCATGGCAACGATCTTTTTCCGTCCGGTGTGGAACGAGGCGAGTTTCATGGCGTTCTCGTTGGCCTCGGCTCCGGAGTTGCACAGAAAGAGCTGGTAGTCGTCATGTCCGGACAGTTTGCCGAGTTTCTCGACGAGCTCTTTCTGGGCGCTGATCCGCACGGAGTTGGAGTAAAATCCGACTCTACCGAGCTGGTCGGTCAGCCGCTTCACATACCGCGGATGGGTGTGCCCAATCGAGATCACGGCGTGGCCGCCGTAAAAATCGAGGTATTCTTCTCCTTTTTCGTCCCACACGGTGGAACCTTCCGCTTTGACGATCTCGATGTCGTAAAGGGGATATACGTCGAATAATTTCATGGTCTGTCGTATTTTATGCTTAGTTTTTTGCTCTTACCCGGCAGTCTAAGCAAAACGAAGTTTTGCAAGCCCACCGCGGGCACGCGGGACCCGTCCGGCCCGAGGGCAGTACCCTCCTGTTGGGGCAAGCAAACTCCCGATTGGAATGCCTCAGGGGTACCCGCGCGCCGGGGAAATTATTGTCAGAACAACATTCAGTTGTTCCAACTAATTTCCCTCCTTAGGCGCGGCGCGCGTTGGTTTGAGGGTACTGTTCTTTTTGTGAACAAAAAGAACAAAAAAAACTTTCGGCGATACTTCGTATCGCATGGGCTGCCGTAGTCAAAGCGAATGACTAAAAAGCCAGTGGTTTGAGGTGGAGCCCCATCGTTTCCGGAAGACCGCACATCAGGTTCATGTTCTGCACCGCCTGACCAGATGCACCCTTCAACAGGTTGTCGATCACAGACATAATCAGCAGTTTGCCCTCGTGCACCGTCAGGTGGAGCAAGCATTTGTTGGTGTTCACGACCTGTTTCAGCGAAATCGCCTTGTCGCTGACGTGCGTGAAAGCCGCCGAAGCATAGTAATCCTTATAAATGGCCTGTGCCTCTTCCAAAGTTCCGGTGAAATCGGTGTAGACCGACGCGATAATCCCTCGCGTAAAGTCCCCCCGGTACGGAATGAAGTTCACCGCCCCGTCGAAAGCGGGTTCGAACGTCCGGATCATCTGCCCCACTTCGCGCAAGTGCTGGTGTTCGAACACCTTATAGGTGGACAAGTTATTGGCCCGCCACGAGAAATGCGACGTCGCTGCGAGCTTCTGCCCCGCTCCGGTCGAGCCGGTCGTGGCTGAGATATGCACATCCCCGCGGATCAATCCCTTGGCGGCCAAGGGCAACAGGGCGAGTTGCAAACAGGTGGCGAAACATCCCGGATTGGCGATGTTTTTCGCCTCTTTGATAGCCTCCCGATTCTGTTCCGGCAGGCCGTAGACAAACTCGTGCCCGTTGATAGCGGTGTCGGGTGCGATCCGGAAGTCCTGCGAGAGGTCGATTATCCGCACATCAGCGGCAATCTTATTGGCCTCCAGGAATTTCCGGGCGTCTCCGTGTCCGACGCACAAGAACATCACGTCGACTTTCGGCAGCTGACTGATCGGCGAGTCGGTGAACCGCATCTCTGTATCGCCGAACAAATCGGCGTGCACGTCGCTCACCAGGTTCCCGCCGTTCGAGTTGCTGTGCACATACGCGAGCTCGACGCCAGGGTGGTGTATCAACAGACGCACGGCTTCGCCGCCGGTATAACCGGCCCCTCCGATAATTCCTACTCGTATCTTCTCCATAATTTTAAAATTAATCGTTCTTTTATCGGTACCTACCCAGGAGGGTACTGTTCTTTTTGTGAACAAAAAGAACCAAAAAAACTTCAGAGCGCATCCCTACGGGATGCTCTGGCCGTGTCTGCCCGGTAGGTTGGGCTGGATTTTCGGCGGGCGCGCTAATAATAGGCGAGAACCCCATGCGCGCCTCGCCTGAAAATCTTAGCCCAACGAAACAAGGCGGAGAGAACCCGTGGTCGGGCCCACCGGGACGACCTCTGCAAAAGTTCTTTGGGTACCTTTCTTTCAAGAAAGGTACGGTTCTATCCGGCACAAAGTACAGATAAGCGAACGGTTATTTTTCGATTTCGGACGGATTGACCGCGTAATAGATCGCGTTTTGGTTGCCGAAAATCTTGCCGAAACCCTTGACATCATCCGACGTCCAGTTGCTCATCGTTTCGCCGTAAGCCCCGAACTTGTTCGACATCAGATCGTGTTTCGACTCGATCCCCACCACGAAGAACCGATAAGGCAGCAAGTCGACGAAGACATCCCCCGTCACATTCCGCTGCGAGCTGTCGAGGAATGCCTCCATATCGCGCATCACCGGATCGTAGTACTGGCCCTCGTGGAGGTAGTTTCCGTAGAAAGCCGAAAGCTGGTCTTTCCAGAAGAGCTGCCACTTGGTCAGCACGTGTTTTTCCAGCATGTGGTGCGCCTTGATGATAATCATCGGCGCAGCCGCTTCGAACCCGACACGGCCCTTGATCCCGATAATGGTATCCCCGACGTGCATATCCCGCCCGATGGCATACGGCGCGGCGATATGCTGCAAATCCTGGATAGCCTTTACCTTATCGTCGTAATGTTTGCCGTCGATGCCCACGAGTTCCCCTTGCTCGAAAGTCAGCGTAATGCGCTTGGCGGGCGCGTCGTGAGCCACTTTGAGCTGGCACGGGTAGGCCTCTTCGGGCAGGGTCTCGGACGAGGTGAGGGTCTCTTTCCCGCCGACCGAGGTGCCCCAAATCCCCTGATTGATGGAATATTCGGCTTTCTTGAAGTCGAAATCGACGCCGTGGGAACGCAGATAGGCGATCTCTTCCTCGCGCGAAAGGCGTTTCTCGCGGATCAGGGCGATTACTTCGATCTCGGGCGCGATGATGTTGAAAATCATATCGAACCGCACCTGGTCGTTGCCTGCGCCGGTCGAACCGTGGCACAGGTAGTCGGCGCCGATCTCTTTGGCGTATTTGGCGATGGCGGTGGCCTGCGAAATCCGCTCGGAGCTGACCGAAATCGGGTAGGTGCTGTTCTTGAGCACGTTGCCGAAGATCATGTATTTGATGCTCTGTTCGTAGTAGGTGTGCGACACGTCGAGCCGTACGTAGCTGGCGACACCAAGTCCTTTGGCGCGGCTTTCGATCTTGTCGAGTTCTTCGGGGGTGAACCCGCCGGTGTCGGCCAGGGCGGCGTGCACTTCAAGCCCCATCTCTTTGGCGAGGTAAATCGCGCAGTACGAGGTATCCAATCCGCCGCTAAAGGCGAGCACTACTTTCTTCTTTTCCATATCTAAATTGCTGTTAATTATTCGATTATGCTACTCCTTATCTGGAGGGTACTGTTCTTTTTGTGAACAAAAAGAACCAAAAAAACTTTAGACGGATGCTTGCGCATCCTCCCGCTGCCGGCGGCCCAAATCTCGGTTGGTTCGTTGGGCTGGGGTTTTC
>NZ_CAJTUJ010000157.1 GCF_910579375.1 uncultured Rikenella sp. | reverse complement strand
GAAAACCGTTGGCTCGGAAGTCCGAGTAGCTGGTGCTGAGGCTCTGCGAATAGAAACCCAAGTCCAGGCCGCCGCTGCCGCTCGTGGCGGAAGACCAACTGAACCCGCTATTGCCGACGCTCACCGGTGCGCCCGAGCTCGAGTAGCGGTTGCCCGGGGCGTGCCGCTCGGCCCTCAAAAGCTGGCCGCCTCTACCCTAAACAATCAGGCCGCCTCAGTTTCAAGTTGGGGTAGAGGCTGGTAGTAAAAGACGCTGTGCGTCCGTTTATTCCGAGAGGCACCGCAACTGAAAACCGTTGGCTCGGAAGTCCGAGTAGCTGGTGCTGAGGCTCTGCGAATAGAAACCCAAGTCCAGGCCGCCGCTGCCGCTCGTGGCGGAAGACCAACAGAACCCGCTATTGCCGACGCTCACCGGTGCGCCCGAGCTCGAGTAGCGGTAGCCCGGGGTGTGGCGAACCGGTACACAAAAGCCAGGTCAGTCCGCTGTCTTCCCCCTTCTTCAAAATCCTTCACGAAACCATGACCCACCCCCATCGCGCCCTGCTCTCCCTCGGCAGCAACGCCGACGAACCCGAGAGACTGCTCGCCGCCGCCCGGCAACAGATCGCCGAGACCCTCGGCCCGATCCTCCTCGCCTCCCGAGAATACCAGACCGAACCCTGGGGCACCTTTTCCGACACCCGACCCGTGAACCCCTTCCTGAACCAAGTCCTCCTCCTCCAGACCACCGCCAGCCCCCTCCGCCTGCTCGACACCCTCCAGCAAATCGAACACCGCCTCGGCCGCCCCGCCCACCTCCCCGAGTATACCCCCGACGGACAACGCCTCTACCAGTCGCGCCCCATCGACCTCGACATCCTCTTCTACGACTCCCTCATCCTCGACACCCCACGCCTCACCATCCCCCACCCACAGATCCCCCGGCGGCACTTCGTCCTCCGCCCCGCCGCCGAAATCTGCCCCGACTTCCAGCATCCCCTTCTGAAAATCAGCCTCCAAGAGCTATTAAATTCACTTTTGTAGAACGAATCTCGATAATTTACTCTATATTTGCAATCCGTTTCGAACGTAATCGAATCATAATCATACAAATAAATAAAACGACACTCGTCATGACAAAAGCGGATATCGTAGGCGAAATCGCAAAAAGTACCGGTATCGAAAAAGTACAGGTGCAGCAAGTTGTGGAATCTTTCATGGAAAATATCAAAGACTCCATGATGGCAGGCAATAACGTCTACCTGCGCGGTTTCGGCAGCTTTATCATCAAACGGCGCGCCCAGAAAGTGGCCCGCAATATCTCGAAAAACACCACCATCACCATTCCGGCGCACAACATTCCGGCGTTCAAACCGTCGAAAACCTTTGCCGGAGAGGTGAAAGCAAAATCCATCGCGAAGAAATAATTAACCCGATTGTCAAACCTTAATCCACAGTAGTTATGCCAAGCGGTAAAAAAAGAAAACGGCACAAAATATCTACCCACAAGCGCAAAAAACGGCTTCGCAAGAACCGTCATAAAAAGAAAAAGTAGGTAGATCCTCCCTTTTGCCCGGGAAGAACCCTCACGCATACGGACAGACCGGCCCCGAGCCGCTCTCCTTTCCCGCGTCCTCTTCCCCGGCGAAGACCGACACTCGAAAACCTAAAGTCCCCGGACTATTCAGCGCGGCGGTCTTTAGGTTTCGTTTTTTCGACCCACCCCGGCTCCTCCGCCCCGCCTCCGGCACCCTCCGGATACCAAACGGCCGGACGAACCGTTTATCATATATATACGACAAACGACATGACAAAAGAGTTAGTCATCCACTCGACCGGCAGCGAGATCGAGATCGCCCTCCTCGAAGACGGGCAACTCGTCGAACTCAACCGCGAGAAGACCAAAAGCTCCTTCACCGTCGGCGACATCTACCTCGGTAAAGTGCACAAAGTGATGGGCGGACTCAACGCCGCCTTCGTCGATGTGGGATACCAGAAAGACGCCTTTCTGCACTACCTCGACCTCGGCCCCGCCTTCCACTCCCTGAACGACCTCGTCAAACACGTGAACGGCCGCCACCAGAAGATCGACTTCTCCTCCATCAAAGTGCAGAACGACCTCGGCAAAGAGGGGAAAATCGCCGGCGTGCTCAACAACGGCCAGCATATTATCGTCCAGATCGCCAAAGAGCCCATTTCGACCAAAGGGCCCCGCGTGACCAGCGACATCTCCATCGCCGGACGGCACCTCGTACTGATCCCCCTCTCCAACAAAGTGCACATCTCGCAGAAGATACGCTCCAACGAAGAGAAAAAGCGCCTCAAAGGGATCGTAGAGGGGATCCTGCCCCGGAACTACGGCGCCATCGTGCGCACCGCCGCCGAAGGGAAATCCGCCGAAGATATCGAAGCCGACATCACCCACCTCATCTCGAAATGGGAAGGAGCTCTGTCCGCCTTGCAACACGCCCAACCCCCTTACCTGCTCCTGGGCGAAGAGAGCCGGACCACCACCATCCTGCGGGATTTGCTCAACGACTCCTTCACCCACATCCACGTAGACAACGAACAGATCTTCCACGAAGTGAAGGAATACATCTCCGCCATCGAGCCCGAAGCCGAGAAGATCGTCAAACTCTACAAAGGGAACATCCCCATCTTCGACCAGTTCGACATCACCAAACAGATCAAACAGCTCTTCGGACGGACAGTGGTGTTCAAGCGGGGCGCATACTTGATTGTGGAGCACACCGAAGCGCTGCACGTCATCGACGTCAACAGCGGCAAGCGCGCCAAGAGCGACGAGACCCAGGAAGCCAACGCCCTGGAGTGCAACCTGAACGCCGTGCCGGAGATCGCGCGTCAGCTGCGGTTGAAAGATATGGGCGGGATTATCGTGATCGACTTCATCGACCTGCACACCGCCCAGAACCGAAACGCCGTGTTAGAAGCGATGCGCAAAGCGATGTCCACCGACCGGGCCAAGCACAACATCCTACCCTTGACGAAGTTCGGCCTGATGCAGATCACCCGGCAGCGGGTGCGTCCCGAGACCCAGATCGTCATCAACGAGAAGTGCCCCACCTGCCACGGGACAGGCGAGATCGCGCCCTCCGTGCTGCTCGACGCCCAGATCGAGAACCAGATCGCCTATTACGCCAAAGAGAAGCACTACAAACTGCTGACCGTTCACGTCCATCCGTACGTAGCCGCCTATATCAATCGGGGCGGTCTGTTCAGCAAGCGCGCCAAGTGGTGCGTGAAATACGGCGCAGTGATCAAAGTGATACCGAACGACTCTCTCGGGATGATCGAATACAAGTTCTACAACGCCCTGGGAGACGCCATCTGACCTCGATTCGACACACCACAGACATATGAAAACGATTCGCGGAGACTTGTATCTGATGATACAAGTCTCCGCGAACCATTTTAAGAGTAAGAGAAAGTCGTCGATGTCCTCCCGCAAATCAGCAATACGAGTTATTCCCGAACCCATTGATCGGCGGCGTATCCGGCGTGTGCATCTCGATCTTCCCCACGATACTTTCATACCGCGCCACATTCTCCTGGAGCGACAGGAGCAGCCGTTTCGCATGTTCCGGCGTAAGAATCACCCGGCTTTTGACCTGCGCCTTCGGCATTCCCGGCATCATGCGGATAAAGTCCAACACGAACTCCGACGTCGAATGCGAGATCACCGCCAGATTGGCATACGTACCCTGCGCCACCTCTTCGTTCAGTTCGATATCCAGTTCTACTTTTTGTTCGGTCATAGATAGCTTCTTTGTCGAAAGCAAAGATAGCCGAAAAAAGAAGCTGTTCGTGCCTCTTTTGGGGGAGTTTTTTCAACAATTCTTCCACACGCGACCGAGGGCGTTATTGGGGTAGAGGCTGCCAGTGGAAATGCGTAAGCATTTCCCGTCCCCGCACCCATAGGGTATTTTGTTAGGGTTATTTCTGCCTTACTAAGTGTGGCCCGCGCGGTCCGAGGCCAGTTTTAGACGGGCCAAAGCTCGACCCGCGCGCCACGCTTTAGAAGGGAAATCGTCAAAACTCGCTTGCGTGTTTTGACAAGATTTCCCCAGGCGCGCGAACTGGGTTGGGCCGTCGGCAGTTTGAGGATGCGTTAGCATCCGTCTAAAGTTTTTCTGGTTCTCTTTATTCACAAAGAGAACAGTTTGAGGCGGGACAAAGTTCAGACCGCGCGCCCCTCCTAAAGAAGCGATTCAACTCTTTTGGCGGTTAGCCAAAAGAGAATG
>NZ_CAJTUJ010000156.1 GCF_910579375.1 uncultured Rikenella sp. | reverse complement strand
GGGGTGAGCGGTTCCACGGGTCGTTTCTTATGGTTCGACATGCAGGGGCTGGGAACGAGCGGTACGGCGAATCGTGCTTTCGGTCTTCAGCTGCGTTGCCTCTCGGAATAAACGGACGCTAAGCGTCTTTTAATGGCCGTGTACCCCCCAAGCAACCGGCCGCTTTTCCCCAGTTTTACTGACACAGCCGCAGAAATGCGAAGCATTTCCCGTCCACGGGACGTGGGGCCCGGCCGGCCCGAGGCCAGTCTCCTCAAACCAAACCGCGGTGGGCAAATGGCAGCCTCTATCCCAAGTTTACACAGACACACACCGTTTATTCCGAGAGGCAACGCAACGGAAAACCGATCGCACGACCGCTTATGTGGCCGGGCTGGAGGTATGAAATGTAAAAATTCAAGAACACGCCGTCAGTCCCGCTAAAGGAGGAAGACCAATTACACCCGGTGTAGCCGACGTTGAGCAGCGCGCCAAATTGACTGTTAAAACCCGCGTCGCGGAAGCCCGGGGCCGGAGAACACAGCACACGAACCCCCGCCCCGTCAGAGAATGACGCCTCCGATGCAGCGACGAACCCCCACCGAACCCAGTCCCGACTTCGGCGCATAGTTCGGAAACTCGGCCGGATGCTCCTCCACGTACTCCACCGCATAGCGCAGAAACGTGCGCGCGTCCCGCAGCGCCTGGCGCGACAGCAACTGCCACTCCTCGGCCGTCGCCGCCCGGAAGCCCGACCGGGTCGTCGTTCCCGACCCCTCGTTTTCGCTGCGCGAAGTCGTCGCCACCGACCCGTTCCGAGTCTCCATATCCGTCTGCTCGGCCGAGGTCGAAACCGAACCGGAACCCGTTCGAGTCGTATCCTGCGTATCGTTCGCAATCGCCGTCCGCTGCGTTTGGGTCGACTCCTCGCGACCCGCCGTCGTGGCATCCGTCCCCGTCCGCGTCGTGGTGAGCTTCTTCGACCCCGTCTCCTCGGTCACCGCCATCTCCTCCGTCGCCGAAGTCTCGCCCTGTTTCGTCACGCTGTTCTGGGTCGTCGTCTGCTCGGTGTCCGACACGTCGGACGTCTTCCGTTCCGTGTCTTCGCGGGCCAAGACGGTATCCGTCGTCGTCGTGTCGTTCTTTTTATCCTGTACTTTTCGCGTCTCGGAGTCGGTCGTTTCCCGCATCTCTTCCGAGGCCCGCACGTGTTCCGAGGTCGAATCCTCTTTCCGGCTTCCGGTATCGTTTCGGGTGGCCGACGAGGTTCGGGTGGTCTCCTCGGCCGAAGGACGCACCACTCCCCGGTCGGCCGACCGAACCGCCAGTTCGACGATCAGTTCGTAGCGGACGAAGTGGGCCAGAGCGGGTTTGACGAAGGTGTAGACGAATTCCGGATAGCGTTCCTGGCGCATACTTTCGTACATGGCGTCTCCGAATGCGGGTCGGATGTAGCGCAATTGTGCGGCTTCGATCCTCATTTCGCGGACGTTGGCCGGGTCGATGGGGTCGTCGGCGGCGAATGCCAGCCCGACGACCTCTTCTGGTTGTATAAGTTGCATAAATACAGTCGGTTTAATTGATTAATCGATCTCTCGGAGCGGGGTTTTGATCGGGGTGTTTGACCTCCCCGCCCCGGGCAATCGCGGAGGGTACGAGGGGGCACTGCACGATGTCGGCAACCTCGGTTACGGGTGGTCTTCGACGGTCGGGGGCACGAATGGGGTGAACCTGGTTTTTGGGGTGCCCTGGGTCGTTCCCGGCTATCTGGATCACCGTACCTACGGTTTTCAGCTGCGTTGCCTCTCGGAATAAACGGACGCACAGCCTCTTCTACTGGCTGTGTCTAACCCAAATTGAAACCGAGGCGGCCGGCTTTCGAGCGCCGATCGACCCCGGGCTACCGCTTCAATGACTCGGGTATCCTGGGCAACATGGGCTATTACGGATGCTGTTGGTCGTCCGCCACAAGCAAAATCTACGGAGTACCTTTGAATTTTCATTCGCAACGCCTCAGCACTAGCGGCATGGACTACCATGCTCACAGTTTTCTGTTGCGTTGCCTCTCGGAATAAACGGGGGGTGCTCGGCACTCGAAAACTGGCCGTGTCTACCCCAAGTAACCCGAGACCTCTCCGCCAACACCTCGCGGCAGCCACGGCCCACAAAAAACCTCCCCGCCCCCCTACAGCTGAGCGAGGAACTGCTGCTGAGTCGGGTCGTCCGGATCGTAGTCGAAGCCGTCCGCCTTGCGCGCCTCCCAAACCCGCATGTAGGCCGGCTTCATCTCGAACGGCGGACGGTTGACGAACGTCAGCGACCGCACCTCCTCGCGGAACACCTCCGCACAGACCCGCCGGATCGGTTCGATGATCTCCTGCTGCTCGACCCGGATCAGCGTGTTGAGCGCAATGTTGTACTCGTGCCGCACCCGATCCGCCGAAAACCCCGTCGCATACTCCATCCCGCTCAGCGTCCGGAACCATGAGTGCGCCACGATGATATCCGACAACGCCTGGTCGTGGAGCGACTTCCAATCCCCGTCGCTCGCCGTGGTGATCGGCACGAAACGCGTCGTGTCGCTGTCGATCCCGTTTTTCACGAGGAACATCACCTGCCCCGGTTTTCCGGCGAACCGCTCCTCGGCCAGGCGGGCGATTTCGGCCGCCTCCTGTTCCGAATCCGTATCCCCGTCCAACACCATCACCCCTGAAGGCTGGAACGAATTGTCCAATCGCGAGATATTCCATCGATCCGTCTTCCAGACGATCGCCGAAGCCCCCATCCCCGCGATGTACTTCGGCACGCCGTAGTGTTCGAACATCGGTTCGTAATCCTTGTAGTGGATCACCGCCCGGAGCGTACCGTCGGGCCGGGGCTCGAAAGCCGGATAGAGCGGCAGCAGGATCGCCTCCGAAGTCCTGTACTGCTTCCAGTCGTGGTGCAGGACGACGTGGCGGTCGTCGCGCGAGAGTCGACACCGCGTGGCATCCTGATGGTACAGCGCGAGGAAGCTCCGCTTCGGGTCGGTGACCACCTCCAGAAAGGCGTTTCCCAACAGACACCGGTCGAGCGCCAGCCGCTGAACGACATTCCGCAGCGTCTGTCCCTGTCCGTTGGCTTCGGCCACCAGCTCGGCCGTTCTGGGGGCTCCCGCATCGACGCTGAGGCCGCTGCCGCTGATGTAGTCGGCCTTGTCGTTGATGATCCGTCGGTGCACCGTCGAGCTTCTGGAAAGTGCCGCCAGCGCTTCGGGGAGCCGGTTGTCGCTCCCCCACCTCCAGACCTCTTTCCGCGCAGCCTCGGCCACGGCCCTCACGGCAGGCGGCTGGGCCTGTCCGACGACGAAGATTTTACTTTTCGCTTTTCCCGTCATTTTCATATTTTTTGACACTAAAATTTCAATTTACAATACCTAATTAGATTAGCCTTGGAGGGCAGCGGGCCTTTTCCGGGTGTTCCGGATCGGGGCAGAGGCGGTCTGATTGTTTAGGGTAGAGGCGGCCATGGGTACAGGGCCAGTTCGCTTGCCGGGCGGCGCGCCCCGGGCTCCCGCGACTATATCTCTGGTAATCCGGCGCGCATTGGCTACAACGGGTACAGTTACTCGTCCACGGTCAACGGAATCAAGTGCCTATTCTTATGGCTCGATTCACAGGACCTCAACCCGAGCGGTCTGCATAGTCGTGCCCTCGGTCTTCAGTTGCGCTGCCTCTCGGAATAAACGGGGGCCGAGCAGCCCCGCCCCGGGCTACCGCCATCGGGATGCGGGCTCGCTGTACTACGTCGGCACCAACGGTTACAGCTGGGCTTCTGCGGTCAACGGTAGCAGCGGCATGTACTTGAGTTTCCACATAACAGGACTTTATACCAGCCGCACAGACAGTCGCGGCTACGGTCTGCAGTTGCGTTGCCTCTCGGAATAAACGGGGGCCGAGCAGCACCGCCCCGGGCTACCGCAACTACGCCTCGGGCGAACCGGGTGGCGTCGGCAACAACGGCTATAGCTGGTCGTCTGCGGTCAGTGGTATCGACGGGCGGTTCTTGTGGTTCTACTCGCAGGACCTCAGCCCCAGCCGCGCGCACAATCGCGGCCACGGTCTTCAGTTGCGTTGCCTCTCGGAAGAAAAGGGGCGGGTCCGCGGGGGCAAGGGACTGGAGCTACCCTAACTGGCTCAACTTTGGCAGCCGGAGCCAGCGTAGGCGCAACGAGCATCGCGAGATTGCGGCCCTACGCCGGGGGTGCTCCGGCCCGCGCGACTCTACG
>NZ_CAJTUJ010000155.1 GCF_910579375.1 uncultured Rikenella sp. | reverse complement strand
CGCCTGGGCGACAAGGCCGGCGGTTCGAAGAACCGCGCTACTCGCTCTTGGCCCAAAGCTCGCCCCAGTTCTCGGCCCCGTGTCCGCCTCACTGCGGCTCCGCTTTCGCTCCGCCGGTGCCGCTCGGCACTCATAAAGATGGGCGTATCTACTCCTAACCGTCGCCCGCGGCAATTCTTGCCGGATTGGTCAAGTGCCAACCGGCAGAATATGCCCTTTAAGCGGGCGGGCGACGGAGTTTTACGTGGAATCGAGTTTTTCGCGCACCGATCTTTGTTCGCGCGCCTTTGGCTACGGGAGGATACTGTCCTTACGCCGGACGGGCGCACCCTTCGGGTGTTTTAATGGCAGTCTCTACCCAACAACGGCCGCCTCTACCCCCTGTTCTTTGTCCGCACCAGCCCCGCAAAAGCACGTCAGTTCCCCGCCTCGCTCAGAAATTTAACCCGCACCAAGCGTATCTCCTCCTCCGTATAATCTCCCCCCAACTCCCGCACCGCATCCGACACCGAATCCGTCTCCGCATCCTCCGTAAAATAGTCGATGATATCCACCACCTTATCCTCGTCCACCATCTCCGCGATATAGTAGTCTATATTGAGCTTCGTCCCCGACCCCACGATCGCTTCGATCTCGTCCATCAACTCGTCCATCGTCAGCCCCTTCGCATCCGCAATGTCCTCAAAGTCCATTCTGCGGTCGATGCTCTGAATAATGAAGACCTTATTCCCGCTCTTATTGACAATGCTTTTGACCACCATCTCCTGCGGTCGTTCGATGCCGTTTTCCTCTACGTAGCGAGCGATTAGTTTAATGAAAGGCTGCCCGTAACGTTTCGCTTTACCTTCTCCAACACCTGAGATATTATTCTGCATCTCTTCGAGCGTTACCGGATAATATATTGTCATGTCCTTAAGCGAATCTTCCGAAAAAATAACATAAGGCTTATAGCCACTTTTACGAGCAACTTCCTTGCGCAGGTCGAATAGCATATCTAAAAGCACCGGATCGGCCGCCGCCCCCCCCTTGGCCCCCGGATGCGCCGCCACCGAATCCTCGTCGTCCACCTCCTCATACCGGTGATCCGCCACCAGCTTCACGCTGAACGCCCCGCCCGGCGCCAGGAAAGCACGCCCCGCATCGCTGATCGAAAGCAAACCGTAGTTTTCGATATCCTTGTCCACCAGCCCCAGAATCAGCCCCTGCCGAATCACCGCGTTCCAAAAATGAGCATCGTGCTCCGCCCCCGCCCCGAACAGCTCCAGCTGGTGGTGTTTGTACGACTTCACCAGATTGGTCGTCCGCCCCAGCAGCACCGCCTCCAAATAGTCCGCCTTGAACCCTCCGCCGATCACCGCCAGCGTCTCCAACATCAGCCGCATAGCCTCCTGCGCCTCGAACTCCTCGCGCGGATTACAGCAGTTGTCGCAACAATCGCAGTTCGGCACCCCGTACTCCTCGCCGAAATAGTGGAGCAGCATCCGCCGCCGACACATCGCGCTCTCGGCATACGACACTGTCTCCTGCAACAGCAGCCGACCGATCTCCTGCTCCGCCACCGGCTTGCCCTGCATGAACTTTTCGAGCTTCTGGATGTCCTTATAGCTGTAAAACGTGATGCACCGCCCCTCGCCCCCGTCGCGTCCGGCACGTCCCGTCTCCTGATAATACCCCTCCAGCGACTTCGGAATGTCGTAGTGAATCACATACCGCACATCCGGCTTGTCGATCCCCATTCCGAACGCGATCGTCGCGACGATCACATCCACCTCCTCCATCAGGAACTTGTCCTGATTGGCAGCCCGCGTCGCCGCATCGATCCCCGCATGATACGGCAGCGCCTTGATCCCGTTGACCACCAGCAGCTCCGCCAGCTCCTCGACCTTTTTCCGCGATAGACAGTAGATAATGCCGCTCTTGCCCGGATTCTGTTTGATATACTTGATGATCTCCTTCGTGGCATTGACCTTGGGCCTCACCTCGTAGTAGAGATTGGCCCGGTTGAACGACGACTTGAATACCTTGGCATGCTGCATCCCGAGGTTCTTCTGAATATCGAGCTGCACCTTCGGCGTCGCCGTCGCCGTCAGCGCGATGACCGGCGCCTGAGCGATCTCCGAGATGATGGGCCGTATCCGGCGGTACTCCGGCCGGAAGTCGTGCCCCCACTCCGAAATGCAGTGCGCCTCGTCGATGGCATAGAACGACACCTTGATCTTCCGCAGGAACTCGACATTCTCCTCCTTGGTCAAGGATTCGGGAGCGAAATAGAGCAGTTTCGTCTTCCCCGCCAGCACATCCTCCCGCACCTTCTGCACCGCGCTCTTGTTGAGCGACGAATTGAGAAAGTGCGCCACGCCGTCCTCCATCGAGAAAGTCCGCATGGCATCCACCTGATTTTTCATCAGTGCGATGAGCGGTGAGATGACGATCGCCACCCCCTCCATCATCAGCGCCGGCAGCTGGTAGCACAACGATTTTCCCCCCCCGGTCGGCATCAGGACGAAGGTGTCGTTCCCCGCCAACACATTGCGGATCACCTCCTCCTGATTCCCCTTGAACTGCGAGAAGCCGAAATGCCGTTTGAGACTCTCGTACAGAAAGTCCGACGACGAATAGTGGGACGTAGTGCGGTTCGCCATAGCGTATAAGATTCCTCCCGGATGATGAAAAAAACAAGACCACCTCTCTCTCAGCCCGTCACCGTTCCGCCCGGCCTCCGAAACCGAGGCCTCTGTCGGCGCGAACGACAATAAAGGTAATCGTTTTTTTACAAAATCCGACTACCTTTGTTCAAAAATTCTATCGGAAGTGACTACCGAACAGACCATAGCATTCGCCCGGCAGATCGTCCGCACGGAGTGCGACGCCGTGCGACGGCTCGAAGCATATATCGACGACAACTTCGTCGAAATCGCCCGGACGATTTTCCGGAGCCGGGGACGGCTCATCATCACCGGCATCGGCAAGAGCGCCATTATCGCCAACAAGATCGTGGCGACCCTCAACTCCACGGGCCAGCCGGCCGTCTTCATGCACGCGGCGGACGCCATCCACGGCGACCTGGGGATCATCCAGCCGGACGACATCATTCTGTGCATCTCGAAGAGCGGCAACTCGCCGGAGATCAAGGTGCTGGTTCCGTTCATCCGGCAGATGGGCAACCTGCTGATCGGCATGGCGGGCAATCTGGAGTCGTTCCTGGCGCAGCACAGCGACCGGGTGCTGAACACGACGGTAGCCGAGGAGGCGTGTCCGAACAACCTGGCTCCGACGTCGAGCACGACGGCCCAATTGGTGATGGGCGACGCGCTGGCGATGACGCTGCTCAAGATGCGGGGATTCACGGCGCAGGACTTCGCCCGGTTCCATCCGGGAGGGGCGCTGGGCAAGAAGCTCTACACGCGGGTGGGAGATATCATGTCGGCTGAAGGGGCGCCGCAGGTGGCTCCGGACGCGGATCTGAAGACGGTGATCATCGAGATTTCGGGCAAACGGCTGGGAGCGACGGCGGTGGTGGAGCCGGAAACGGGCCGTCTACTGGGGATCGTCACGGACGGCGACCTGCGGCGGATGCTCCAGAGCGGCCAAGACATTACGGCGGTTCGGGCGCGGGAGATCATGTCGCCTTCGCCGAAGACCATTCCGGCCGACGAGCTGGCGGTCAAGGCATTCCGGATGATGGAGCAGAACAAGATCACGCAGTTGCTGGTGCTCGATCCGGAGCGGAACGACGCGTATTGCGGCATTATCCACATCCACGACATCCTGCGCGAGGGGGTGGTTTAGCACCGCACGCTCTGTCTGCGAGGCTGGCGCGGACAGAAAACAGAGCGAAGATTTGGGCCGAGGCGGCTAAGCAATCGCAGTATCGCTCCGTCTCGCCGGTGCGCCCATCGGGCGTTTTGTCAGGGTTGTCTCTGCCTTACAACCGGACGCCGCCCGCGCAGGGAAAGGCGGGTCACAGCTCGACCGCGCGCCACGCCTTAGGAGGGAAATCTTGTCAAAATGTGCCAGCACCTTTTGACAAGATTTCCCTATGCGCGCAACAGAGAACAGAGGTAGAGGCGGCCTTGGGGTAGAGGCTGCCATTTGCCCACCGCGGGCACGCGGGGCCTGCCCGGCCTGAGGGCAGTACCCTCCCGTAGGACAAACGCGCGCCCCCGCCTGAAGAAGCGATTCAACTATTTCGGTGATAACCGAATATAGTTGAATCGCGCAAGGCGCGCGAATAAAGGATTGGGAAAAGACGG
>NZ_CAJTUJ010000154.1 GCF_910579375.1 uncultured Rikenella sp. | reverse complement strand
GCGGGCCGGACGCCTCCCCTCGGTAGGCCCGCAACACGCCGCTTGCGCATCGAGAGTTGCGGTTCCTCCCGGGCGTCCGTCCGCACAAAGTTCGGCTACATGGGGCAGCTCCCGCCCTTTGCCCCCCGCGGGCCCGCGGCGTTTATTCCGAGAGGCAACGCAACAGAAAACCGACAGCCCGACCATACAGGCTGCAAGCATCGACCCCCGTTGCGTTGAAACTCAAGTTCATGCCATTCGCCTCGCAGACAGCAGCAGACCAGACGTAACCATGGCTACAGACATAGCTCAGCCCGCCCGACGCATGCCCGCGGTAGCCCGGGGCCGTGTCGCCCGACATCCCCCGCCTCCCCGTCGGCTACTTGAGCGCTGCCCTCGCCGTCCCGATGATTTTGCAGATACTCATCGCGAAATGCGTGAAGAGGATACGCGCATTGCCATTCTGGCGGATATGCCCCAACAGCAGTTCGAACTCCCGCACGAACTCCTCGACCGTCGCATGCGAGACATACGGCGCGAAATTTTGACAAAACCGCTCCTGCGCCGGATTCGTATAAGCCAGCCTCCGGAGGCCGATCCCCGTCAGGTAACACGCCCGCAGCAACTCCAACCCCGCTATGCAGAACTGCTTTTGCACCTCCCGCCCCAACGGCGCCATCTCCTCCGCCCAGCTGAACAGATCCAGATACTTCTGCTGGTAACACAGCCGCATCAACCGAATGAACCGCTCCCCATGCTCCGCCGTGCCGCCTCCCGCCCCCTCCGTCCCCGTCGCCAGCCGTACTGCCGCCCCCCAGCTCCCCTGCGCCAGATAGGCCGCCTGCTCCGCCTCTTCCGCCGTGATCCCCCGGCGAGCCACCAACTCCCGGGCGATCAGATCGTCCGCCACCCCCGCCAGCGCCACCGTCTGCGTCCTCGACCGGATCGTCGCGATGATCTTCTCCGGCTCCACGCTCACGAACAGGAAGAGCGTCCGTTCCGGCGGCTCCTCCACCAGCTTCAGCAGCGTATTGGCCGCCGTCTCGTGCAGCCGCTCCGGCAGCCAGACGACCACCGTCTTGTATCCCCCCTCGAACGCCTTGAACCCCATCTGTCGCACCAGCTCGTTCGCGTCGCTCTTGTTGATGATCCCCTGCTGATTCTCGATCCCCAGCCGCGCATACCACTCCTGCTCCGTCAGATAGCCCCCCGTCTCCGGAATCATCTGCCGCCAGAGGTGCACGAACTGCTCGCTCCGCGGTTTTTCGTCCGCCCGCCCCGTCGCCACCGCCTCCTTCGACGCATTCACCGGATAGATATAGTGGCAGTCCGGATGCTCCAACCGCTGCATGCGGTAACACTCCGGACACTCCCCGCACGAATCCTCCTCCGTCCGGTTGCGGCAGTTCACATACTGAGCGTAAGCCAGCGCCAGCGGCAACGCCCCCGTCCCCTCGGCCCCCGTGAAGAGTAGCGCATGGCTGATCCTCCCCTGCCGCACCGTTTCGCGCAGCCGTCGTTTGACCTCTTCCTGACCGATAATATCCTTGAATTGCATATTCCGACTCGCGCCGTCGTTCGAAACCCGCCCGGCGCCTGACGAAGATACGGAAATTTTGCGTATCTTCGCCTTTCACACGGAAGTCTAAAATAATACAGTACGAACCATGAGAATAGCAGAGTTGCTCGCCTCCGGCGAGCGAAACGTCGAAGTCGTGGCCAAAGGATGGGTACGCACCAAGCGCGGGAACAAGAACGTCGCCTTCATCGCCCTGAACGACGGCTCGACTATTCATAATATACAGGTCGTGGCCGACACCGCCGCCTTTGACGAAGCCTTGCTCAAAGAGATCACCACCGGCGCTTGCTTGAAAGTGACCGGCACGCTCGTCGACTCGCCCGCCTCGGGCCAGCCCGTCGAGATTCAGGCCCGGCAGATCGAAATCTACGGGACGGCAGATCCCGACAGCTATCCGTTGCAGAAAAAGGGGCACACCCTCGAATTTCTGCGCGAGATCGCCCATCTGCGGCCTCGGACCAATACCTTCGGTGCCGTGTTCCGGATTCGTCACGCCATGGCTTATGCCATCCATAAATATTTCAACGACCGGGGATTCTACTATTGGAACTCGCCCCTGATCACCGCCTCCGATGCCGAAGGGGCGGGCGCAATGTTCCGCGTGACCACGCTGGCGCCGGGCGAGAGCGATTTCAGCGAAGACTTCTTCGGCCGTCCCACCAACCTGACCGTCTCCGGACAGCTCGAAGGAGAGCTGGCCGCGATGGCTCTGGGACAGATCTATACCTTCGGGCCGACCTTCCGGGCCGAGAATTCCAACACCCCTCGGCACCTGGCCGAGTTCTGGATGGTCGAGCCCGAGATGGCCTTCTACGAGATCGAAGACAACATGAATTTGGCCGAAGACTTCATCAAATATCTGGTGAACTATGCGCTGGAACATTGCGCCGACGACCTCGCCTTCCTTGAAAAGATGTACGACAAGGAGCTGACCGAGCGGCTGCGGTTCGTGACCGCCAACGACTTCGTGCGGCTCACCTACACCGAGGGGGTCCGGATACTGGAAGAGGCACGGGACGCGAAAGGGGTGAAATTCGAGTTCCCGGTCTTCTGGGGGGCCGATTTGGCGGCCGAGCATGAACGCTACCTCGTGGAACAGCATTTCAAACGTCCGGTGATTATGACCGACTATCCGAAAGAGATCAAGGCCTTCTATATGAAGCAGAACGAGGACGGGCGGACAGTTCGTGGGATGGACGTGCTCTTCCCGAAGATCGGCGAGATCATCGGCGGTTCTGAGCGCGAGGCCGACTACGGCAAGTTAGTGGCCCGGATGGAAGAGATGGGCGTGCCGACCGACTCGATGCAGTGGTATCTGGACACCCGTCGTTTCGGGAGCGCGCCGCACAGCGGTTTCGGACTGGGTTTCGAGCGTCTGGTACTCTTCGTGACCGGGATGACCAACATCCGCGACGTGATTCCGTTCCCGCGGACGCCGAAGAATGCGGAATTTTAGTTCCCGCTTGTATATGAAGAGGGGGCGGTTCCACTGGTGGTGGAGCCGCCCCTTCGCATATACAATCCTTTATGCCGAAACCGCCTATAAATCCAGCACCGTATTCCACCCGTGCCGATCCTCCACCTCTCCGTGCTGGATCGCCACCAGTTCGTCGTACAGCTTCTTGCTCCACGGTCCCACCCCCTCGCCAAAGCGATAGGTTTTGCCGTCCGCCGGATCGAAGATCGTCGAGACCGGCGTAATCACCGCCGCCGTTCCACAGCAGCCTGCCTCGCTGAACGTATTGAGTTCGTCGAGCTCCACCTGCCGCGCTTCGACCTCCATGCCGAAATCCGCTGCAATCTGCCGCAGACTCTTGTTCGTAATGGAAGGCAGAATCGAATGCGACGCCGGCGTAATGTAATGCGCCCGTCCGCCCTCCGCCGCGTCGACCCGGATTCCGAAGAAGTTCGCCGCCCCGCACTCGTCAATGTAGCGATGCTGTGCCGGATCGAGATACAGCACGCTGTCATACCCCTTTTCGTGTCCTTTGAGCGCCGAAGTAAGGCTCGCACCGTAATTCCCCCCCGCCTTGGTATGTCCTGTTCCGAACGGCGCCGCTCGGTCGTGCGTGCGGTCGATAATCGCGCTGATCCCCTTCATCCCCCCGCTGTAGTACGGCCCCACCGGGCTGACGAACATCAACAACAAGGTCTCGCTGGCCGGCTTCACCCCTAACTGCGGCCCCGATCCGACGATCACCGGTCGGATGTAGAGCGACCCGCCCGATTCGTAAGGCGGAATATACTCCTTGTTCAACGTCACGACGCGGGTGACCATTTCGCAGAACAGTTCGACGCTCGGCACCCCCATCCGCAGGTATTCCGCGGAGCTCTGCATCCGCCGGGCGTTTTCGTCCATCCGGAACACCCGCACCTTCCCGTCCGGACAGCGAAACGCCTTCAGCCCTTCGAAAGCAGTCTGCCCGTAGTGGAAAGCCGTCGCCGCCATGTGCATCGTTACAGTCTCTTCGGCGTGTTCTTCGATCTCTCCCCATTGTCCGTCTCGGCAGTAGCATCGCACGTTCACAGGGGTTCTAGTGTATCCGAATTTGAGGTTATTCCAGTCGATTTCTTCCGGTTTCATATCTTGAATTTTGATCGTTCGTTATTATTCTGTGTCTACCCGCTGAAGAAAAGGTACCCAAAAGACTTTTGCAGAGGTCGGCCCTGTGGGCCGACCACGTGTTCTCTCCGCCTTGTTCGTTGGGCTGTGATTTTCAGGCGCGGACAAAAAATAAGGTCAAGACCCTGCGGCTCG
>NZ_CAJTUJ010000153.1 GCF_910579375.1 uncultured Rikenella sp. | reverse complement strand
GCGTGGCGCGCGGTTGAGCTTTGTCCCGCCTGAAACTGCCCTGCGCGGGCGGCGTCCGGGTGACCCCGGCGGGACGGAGCGATACTACGTATCGCTTAACCGCCTCAGCCCAACTCTTTGTTCGCGCGCCTGGGGAAATCTTGTCAAAACGCACAAGTGCATTTTGACGATTTCCCTCCTAAGGCGGGGCGCGCGATGATTTGAGGGTACTGTTCTTTTTCTGAAGAAAAAGAACCAAAAAGACTTCAGACGGATGCTGCGCATCCTAAAACTGCCGGCGGCACAAATCTTTGTTAGTGCGGTGACAAAGAAGTCGGTTCTGACGCGAATGGCCAAACGAAAATCGATGGTTTTACACTCGTCCTATTGCAGGGTCACGGCGATTTCCAACGGGGGAAGGCTGTCGCGACGAGGCGGACGAGGATGAGAAGGACGAAGTACCGGCAAGGACTGACGGTCGGGTTCGTACTTCGGACGCATGGTCGAACGGATGTTCTCGTCGGTAAAACCGGCCCACGCGGGGGTCTGGTTCCGATAACGACGCTCGGCTTCGGAGCGGGTCATCCCGTAACGCGGCTGTTCGCTCACGGCTTTGCCGTCGCGAATGGCTTGCTGTTGTTCGGAAATAGACTGCCGGGTATTGGCGTCGACGGACTCTTGGTGGAAACCCATCGAGGGGATGTCGGTGGAGGTGCCGGGACGGCCGAAAGAGAAGACGACGGTGCGTTTCTTGGCCGATTTCGAGGCGCGGATCCGGCTCATATCAAAAGCGGGGATGCGACGCATCCCTTCTAAAACGGCGTCGCGAAGCCACATCTCGGTGCGGCTTTTCCCTTCGAAAAAACCGGTCCAGCCGTCGGTCTCGTTCTCGATCTCCAGCTGGCGAAGGGCGCCGTCGGGGGCGATCACGAAGGTGCAACGAACGGCGGCGTCGATGTCGCCGACGGTGCGGCCATCGGGGATGGTCAGAACGAAGTACTGGGCCACGTGCAGCAGGATGGCGTTGTACTCTTTATCGCCTTTGAGCACGGGACGGGCGCGGATCTGCTGGAGGGCCGAAACGGGCTGGGACAGCTGCTGTAACCCGATGAGGATCAGAAGGATCAAATAACGGCGTTTCATCTTGCTCGGGGCTTTCATGGTAAAACGTGGCGCGGGGGGCGTTTAGTATCTCGCGGTGGGGGTTTTTAGGGGTTGGAAATCAAAATTTTAGGGGCTCGAAAAAAGCCCCCCAAAAAGCGGAAGGAGGGTTCTCGGGCTCTGCCGGTCGCGGGGGAGGAGGAAGGGCTTCGGATACCGGGAAAATCGGCAATCTATTACTCTATTTATCAATCTGTTATACAAGTCGAAACGAAATGGGGCGGGGCGATTCTATTGCTGCATTATGTTGCATTTTTACAACACAATATTTAAAAGTTACTACATTATATTTAAATTCGATTGAAACTCAAAAAGCGAAATCGCCTCTAAAAGTATCTACAAGAGGGTTTCGATTTAAAAAGTTACAATAAAATGTAAAAAACCGGTTGAAACACACAGGGGGTGTTCCGAACAAAAAAGGGTCACTCGACGTAGAGGACGAGGCCTTTCAGGTATTCGCCTTCGGGGTGGTAGATGTTGACGGGGTGGTCGGCGGGCTGGGTCAGCTGGTGGAGGATGCGGACGCGGCGGCGGGCTTGGGCGGCGGCGCTGAAGACGGCTAAACGAAACTGTTCGCGCGAGACGGCTTGGGAGCAGCTGAAGGTGAAGAGGAGGCTGCCGGCGGGCATCTTCTCTAGGGCGGCGGCGTTGAGCCGTTTGTAGCCCTGGAGGGCGTTGGGGAGGGCTTTTTGGTGTTTGGCGAAGGCGGGAGGGTCGAGGATCACGAGGTCGTAGGCGTCGGGGGGCATCTGGCGGACGTAGTCGAGGGCGTCGGCGACGAGTTCGCGGTGGGAAACGGTGGGGGTGCTCAGGGCGATGTTCTCGGTGCAGAGGCGGATGGCTTTCTCGGAGCTGTCGACGGAGTCGACGGAGAGGGCGCCGCCGCGAAGGGCGTAGACGGAGAAGCCGCCGGTGTAGCAGAAGGTGTTCAGGACGCGGCGGCCGCGGGCGTAGTGGCCGACGAGGGCGCGGTTGTCGCGCTGGTCGAGGAAGAAGCCGGTCTTCTGGCCGCCTTCCCAGTCGGCGCGGAAGGGGTGGCTGTTCTCGAGCACGAGGCGGGGGTCGAGGGGATGAGGGGTGGGGTCGTCGGTGCGCCAGAGGTAGCTGTCGACGGGGTCGAGGCCGCTCTTGGGGGGAAGGGTGCCGGAGCTTTTGTCGTAGACGGCGTGCAGCCGCTCGGGGCCGTACACGGCGCGGAGGGCGTGGGCGAGCTGGTGGCGGACGAGGTACATGCCGACGGAGTGGGCCTGGATGACGGCGGTGGTGCCGTAGATGTCGATGACGAGGCCGGGAAGGTTGTCGCCTTCGCCGTGGACGAGGCGGTAGCAGGTGGTGGCGGGGGTGTCGGTCAGGCGGAGGGTCTGGCGCAGGCGGTAGGCGGCCTGGAGCCGGCGGTGCCAGAAGTCGGGGTCGATGGTCTCGGCGGGGTCGAAGGTGAGGATGCGGACGGCGATGGAGCCGATGCTGCAGTGGCCGCGGGCGATGAAGTCGCCGGTGGAGGTGTAGAGGTCGACGAGGTCGCCCTCCTGGGGCTGGCGGTCGGCGCGGGAGATGGCGCCGGAGAAGACCCAGGGGTGGCGTCGCTGGAGGGATTGTTCTTTACCGGGTCGAAGGGTCAGACGGGGAAGGGGTTGTGTCATGGTTGTTGTCGGATGTGTTGTGGGTGGAGTGGGAACGGGGGCGGCGGCGAGGGCGGCGGGCGGGTTTACGCCCTACGGCTGCGGCGGCGGAGGGTTCGGGACAGATGGGCTGCTGACGGAGGTGCTGTTCCTGAAGGCGTTCCATCAGGCGGGGGTCGTCGGCGCGCAGGCGGAGGTAGATTTCGCGGCAGACCCAGGCGTCGAGGGCGGCGTAGTCTTGCTGGGCGGGGGTGAGGGGGTCGGCGTCCCAGTTGGTGAGGCGTTGGGCTTTGGAGATTTTGCGGCCCAGGACGATGGCGGCCATCTTCTTGACGCTGAGTTCCTGGATGCCCCAGTGGGGGACGAGGGTCTGGAGGTCGAGAAAGCCGGCGGGGAGGAGGTCGGCGACGCGGCGCATGCTGCGGAGGTCGTCGCGGAGGGCGGCGCCGATTTTCAGGACGTCGGGGGAGGAGAGGAGACGGCAGAGGGGGTCGGAGAGGGGCTGGAGGCGGACGCGGAACAGGAGGGCGGTGTCGGCGGTGGCGATCTGGATGAGGGAGAGGGGGTGGCGGATGCCTTTCTCGAAGGAGGGGCGGGTCTCGGTGTCGTAGCCGAGGAGGGTGGCGCCGGAGAGTATCCGTTCGGCTTCGAGGAGGGTCTCGGGGCTGTCTACGACGAGGATCCGGCCGGGAAAGTGGCAGAGGGGGCAGGTGTCGAGTTGGTCGGTGCTTATGGTGGGCTGGTACATCGGTACAAAGGTACGCTTATTTTTCGGGATGAGGTGCGGGGGCGGGTTTTCGCCGAAAGTTACGGGGGGTGGGGGCGATTTCTTTCGCGATATGTGATTTATCGTTACTTTTGCGGCACTGAAAACTTATGTTGTAAATCTCTGAGATCATGACGATGGAGCCGATTATCGCCCCTGTGGCGCGGGAGTTGCTGGAGGCGGAGCTGACGCCGGAAAGGGTATGGAGAAAAACGAACAAGGGGGGGAATGTACTCTACACGCTGAGGGCGGAGGAGTGTCCGAATGTGATGAGGGAGATCGGGCGGTTGCGGGAGTTGTCGTTCCGAGAGGGGGGCGGGGGAACGGGAAGGGGGCTGGATATCGATGAGTTGGATACGGTGCAGGGGGGGTATACGCAGTTGATTGCGTGGGACCCGGCGGCGAGGGAGATTATGGGGGGGTATCGGTATATCATTCCGAGGTCGAGGTATCCGAAGTTTCTGTCGACGGAGCACTATTTCGAGTTCAGCGAGAGGTTCAGGGAGAAGTATCTGCCGTATACGCTAGAGTTGGGGAGGTCGTTCGTGCAGCCGGCGTATCAGTCGAGGAACAATCCGAAGAGTCTCTTTGCGCTGGACAATCTGTGGGATGGGTTGGGGGCGATTGTGGTGAGGAATCCGGATGTGAAGTATTGTTTCGGGAAGGTGACGATGTATGGGGATTACAACAGGGAGGCGAGGAATATGTTGCTGTTTTTCCTCAAAAAGTATTTCCCGGATCGGGAAAATCTGATCCGGTCGAGGTTCCCGGTGGAGTTGGATATGGACCCGGAGAAGATGGAGGGGGTGTTCGCGGGGGGGG
>NZ_CAJTUJ010000152.1 GCF_910579375.1 uncultured Rikenella sp. | reverse complement strand
GGGTAGAGAATAGAGTAGAGGCGGCCTTGGGGTAGAGGCTGCCCATTCCGAGTGCCGGAAGGCACCGCCCGCCCGGCGTAAGGGCAGTACCCTCCCGTAGGACAAGCGCGCCCCGTCTAAAGGAGCGATTCAACTATTTCGGCGTGAGCCGAATATAGATGAATCGCGCAGGCGCGCGAAAAATGCGGCGGAGCGAAAGCGGAGCCGCAGTGAGGCGCACACGGGGCGGAGAATTGGGCTGTGCTTTGGGCTGTGACTGTTCTTCGGGCGGGAAAACCGGTTACGGTTTTCCCGCCGCGCCAGGCCGAGCCTGGGGCTGTGGGGTGGGCTTTGCTTTGGGTTGAACTGTTGGCTGAGCTTCTGCGGCTCGTAGAGCCGCGCAGTTCGCCGCCACCCCACGCGGCGGACTGCAACTCGACGGAGCTCGTTGCACTCTCCGCTGGCGGCGACTGCCAACAGGGCGCGGACGAGTGGGCGTTGTATGTGCGACCCTTTGGGTCGCGCGGGCCGAAGCCACCCCCGGCGTAGGGCTGCCACTTCGCGATGCTCGTTCGGCCCACGCTGGCTCCGGCTCACTTTAGGCTGAGATTACCCCTTGCCCCCCGCGAGCCCGCGGCGTTTATTCCGAGAGGCAACGCAACTGAAAACCGATGGCACGATAGTGCGCGCCGCTGGGGTGGAGACCTTGCGTGGAGAAGTCCAAACACCGTACCGTGAAGTCACCCGTTACCGGCGTACACGACCAACTGAACCCATAGTTGCCGACGCTCCTTGTTATACCCTCATAGCCCGCGCGACCGAAGTCGCGGAAGCCCGGGGCGGGTCTGCCGAAGAAAAAACAAACCATTCTCGAACCATGAAAAAGACCATATTGATTACCCACCGCCTGCCGCGCGAACACTTTGCCGAGCTGGAGGCGCAGTTCGAAGTGCTCATCCCGTGCGAAGAACGATTTTCAAAAGAAGAGTTCCAGCGGCTTCTGCCCCGGATCGACGGCATGATCGCCTCCACCGCACTGCGAGTCACCGACGAGATGATGGCCCTTGCGCCCCGGTTGAAAATCATCGCCAGCTACGGCGTCGGGTACGACAATATCGACCTCGCCGCCGCCCAACGGCGCGGCATCGTCGTGACCAACAACCCCACGCCCGTGCTCGAACCCACCGCCGAACACGCCTACGCCCTGATGCTCGCCGTGGCTCACCGGATACCCGAATGCGACCGCGACCTGCGCCGCGGCGAGGCGAAATGGGGCATTATGGATAATCTCGGAACCTCGCTCTACGGCAAAACGCTCGGGATCGTGGGGATGGGACGGATCGGCAAAGCCTTGCGACGGTATGCCGCCGCTTCGCGCATGCGGGTGCTCTACTACAACCGTCGGTCGTTGCCCGCGGAGGAAGAGCGTGCGCTGGAGGTCGAATACGCTGACTTCGACACCTTGTTGCGCGAATCCGATATCGTGTCGGTGCACACCCCGCTGACCGACGAGTCGCGCCACCTGTTCGGCCCCGAGCAGTTTCGGAGGATGAAACCGACCGCCCTGCTGGTGAACACCGCTCGCGGCGCTGTGGTAGATAACGCGGCGCTGGCCGAAGCGCTCCGCAGCGGCGAGATCGCCGGAGCCGCGCTGGACGTCTTCGAAAACGAACCCCGCGTGTTGCCCGAGCTGCTGACGCTGGACAACGTGGTGCTCACGCCTCACACCGGCACCAATACCGTCGAGACCCGCGAGCAGATGAGCGCCCATGCCGCGCGGAACGTGATGCGTTTCTTCGCCGGCGATCCCGAGATCGACCGGGTCGTCTGACGTCGGCTGGGGAGGCGGAATAAAAAAGGCAGGCCGTGAGGCCTGCCTAAATCGTTTCGAACCGCTCGCCGAGGCGATTCGTCCCGGCTCAGACGTTGAACAGGAAGTGCATGATATCTCCGTCCTGCACCACATACTCCTTGCCCTCGATCCCGATCTTGCCCGCCTCGCGGCACGCCTTTTCGGAGCCTAACGCCACATAGTCCGCGAACTTGATCACCTCGGCCCGGATAAAACCCCGCTCGAAGTCGGTGTGGATAATCCCCGCTGCCTGAGGCGCCTTCGTGCCCCGAGCATACGTCCACGCCCGCGTCTCGTCCGGCCCCGTGGTGAAGTAGGTTTCGAGATTCAGCAGCGCATACGCCGCCCGGATCAGGCGCGAAACCCCCGACTCTTCGAGCCCCAAGTCTGCGAGGAACATCTGTCGCTCCTCGTAGCTCTCTAATTCTGCGATGTCCGCCTCCGTCGCCGCCGCCACGATCAGCATCTGTGCCCCCTCCGCTTGAATGGCCTCCGCCACGGCGCGCGTATGGTCATTCCCGGTAGCTGCCGAAGCCTCGTCCACGTTGCAGAGGTAGAGTACCGGCTTGTTGGTCAGCAGGCATAAATCCGCCGCTAATTTTTCATCCTCTTTGTTATCCAACACCACCGTCCGTGCCGAAAGTCCCTGTTCCAGCGCCTCCTTGTAGCGTATCAGAATTTCGTAGAGCCGTTTGGCCGCCTTGTCGCCGCCGCTCTGCGCCTGTTTCTGCACCTTGCCGAGCCGGTTTTCGACCGTTTCGAGGTCTTTCAGTTGCAGCTCGGTGTCGATGATCTCCTTGTCGCGCACCGGGTCGACCGAGCCGTCCACGTGGGTGATATTCCCGTTCTCGAAACACCGCAGAACGTGGATAATGGCGTCCGTCTCGCGAATATTGGCGAGGAACTTGTTCCCCAGCCCTTCGCCTTTCGAGGCCCCTTTGACCAGTCCGGCGATGTCTACGATCTCGATGGTGGTCGGCACGACGCGTTTCGGGTTGTCGATCTCCACCAGTTTCGTCAGCCGGTCGTCCGGTACGGTGATCACCCCGACGTTCGGTTCGATGGTGCAGAACGGAAAGTTGGCCGCCTGGGCCTTGGCGTTCGACAGACAGTTGAAAAGGGTCGATTTCCCGACGTTCGGCAAACCCACGATGCCGCATTGAAGAGCCATGTTATTCGCTGTTTTAGAGGCCCCAAAGATACTGAAAATTCCCTATCTTTGGGCCTCTTCGGATTCCAAAAACGGACTGACCTTTATGCACTACGCCGAATATGCCGGCCGCGCGCCGCAGTTTTTCACGATCGATCGCCCTTTTCCGCTCGAAGCGGGCGGCGAGCTGCCCTCCGTGACGCTCGCTTATCACACTTATGGCACGTTGAATGCGGCGGGCGACAATGTCATCTGGGTGTGTCATGCGTTGACGGCCAACTCGGATGTGGCGGAGTGGTGGCCGGGGACGGTGGTCGAGGGGGGACTGCTCGATCCGACGCGTTATTTTATCGTCTGTGCCAATAAGTTGGGCTCTCCTTACGGTTCGACTTCGCCCATTTCGACGAATCCGGCGACGGGCGAGCCGTGGTACCTCGATTTTCCGCAGATCACGATGCGGGATATGGTACGGGCTTACGGGGAGCTCCGCAGGGCGTTGGGAATTCGGCGTGTCAGGATGCTGATCGGGGGGTCGACGGGGGGATGTCAGGCGATGGAGTGGGCGATCGCCGAGCCTGAATTGTTCGACACGCTGGCGCTGACGGTGACGCTGCCGCGGACGACGCCGTGGATCGTGGCGGACAGCGAGGCGCAGCGGCTGGCGATCGAGGCCGATCCGACGTTTCTCGAACGGCGGATCGACGGTGGGGCGGCGGGGTTGGCGGCGGCTCGGGCGATGTCGATGCTGATCTATCGCAATTCGACGGCTTTCAATCGCACGCAGCACGATCCGGAGACGGACAAACTGGGGGATTTCCGGGCGTCGAGCTACCAGCGTTATCAGGGCGAGAAGCTGTGCCGGCGGTTCAATGCGCATTGTTATTATCGGCTGTTGCAGGCGCTCGATTCGCACGACGTGGGGCGTGGCCGGGGCGGAGTGGAGGCAGCGTTGGGGGGGATTGCTGCAAAGACGGTCGTTTTGTCGGTCGATACGGATATGATGTTTACGGAGCCGGAGGTGCGGGAGATGGCGGGGTTGATCGGGGCGGATTACTATACGCTCCATTCGGATTTCGGCCACGACGGCTTCCTGATCGAGACGCCGCAGTTGACGCGTATCTTAAAGGAGTATCTGTGAGGCTACCGCGTTGGTTAAGGCCGCCGACAGCTGGAGGATGCGTCAGCATCCGTCTGAAGTTTTTTCGGTTCCTTTTGTTCACAAAAGGAACAGTCCCCTCAAACCAATCGCGCGCCTTGCCTTAAGAGGGAAATCGTCAAAATGCGCTTGCGTGTTTTGACAAGATTTCCCAAGGCGCGCGAACGAAGAATAGGGTAGAGGCTGCCAATAAAACACCCGAAGGGTGCGCCCGTGCGGCCCGAGCGCAGTACCCTCCTGTT
>NZ_CAJTUJ010000151.1 GCF_910579375.1 uncultured Rikenella sp. | reverse complement strand
GCCCCGCGTGCCCGCGGTGGGCAAATGGCAGCCTCAGCCCAACTCCCTGTTCCGCGCGCTGGCGGAAATCTTATTCAAAGCGCAAGACGCTTTGAATGATTTCCTACTTCAGCAGTCGCGCGCGGATCGAGCTTTGTCTCGCCTCGAACTGTTCCTTTTGTGAACAAAAGGAACCGAAAAAACTTTAGACGGATGCTGGCGCATCCTTAAGCTGCCGACCGCCCAAACCAATTCACCACCGAAGCCTCAGCAAGACACCCTGCAACAAAAAAATTCCCCTATCACATAAACCTCCTACGACATGGAAAAAGACTCCAAAATATACGTCGCCGGCCACCGCGGTCTGGTCGGTTCCGCCATCTGGCGCGGCTTGGAAAAACAAGGCTATAACCGGTTGATCGGCCGCACCCACGCCCAACTCGACCTCACCGACCAACGCGCCGTAGAGCAGTTCTTCGAGACCGAAAAACCCGAATACATCTTTCTCGCCGCCGCACACGTCGGAGGAATTATGGCCAACTCCCTCTACCGGGCCGACTTCATCTGGAACAACCTCCAGATCCAGAACAACGTCATCGCCGCAGCCTGGCGACACCGCGTGAAGAAACTCCTCTTTCTCGGCTCCACCTGCATCTACCCCCGCGACGCGCCTCAACCCATGCCCGAAGAGTGCCTCCTCGCCTCACCGTTGGAGTACACCAACGAACCCTACGCCATCGCCAAGATCGCCGGGTTGAAGATGTGCGAAAGCTTCAACCTCCAGTACGGCACCGACTTCATCGCCGTGATGCCCACCAACCTCTACGGCCCCGAAGACAACTTCGACCTCGAAACCAGCCACGTGCTGCCCGCCCTGCTGCGGAAGATGCACCTCGCAGCAGCTCTGATGCGAGGCGACTGGGCGACCATTCGTCAGGACTTCGACCGCCGCCCGGTCGAAGGCATTGACGGGACAGCCTCCGAGCCTCAGTTATTGGAAAAGCTCGAAAAATACGGTATCGCCTCCGGCACCATGACCGTCTGGGGCAGCGGGACACCCCTCCGGGAGTTCCTCTGGAGCGAAGACATGGCCGCCGCCTGCATCTACGTGATGGAACACGTCGGTTTCCGCGACCTGGCCGCCGGAAAAGGGACAGAAATCCGGAACTGCCACCTCAACATCGGCACCGGCAGCGAACTCACCATCGCCTCGCTCGTGCGCCTCATCGCCGACACCGTGGGATACACCGACGAGATCCGTTTCGACGCCTCGAAACCTGACGGCACCCCGCGCAAACTGACCGACCCATCCCGTCTGCACGCCCTCGGCTGGCACCACTCGGTCGAAATCGACGACGGCATCCGGAGACTCTACGACTGGTATTGCAAACAGTAGTCGGATATTTCCCGAAAAATGCGGATATTTGTAACGGAGCCCGAGCGGCCCCTGCGAGACATGAAGCTAACCAAACAAAATTCGTAAGAACCCTATGAAAAAGAAAATCTTAAGCGTGCTGGCCGTCTTGGCTGCCGGCTTCATAGCGCTGACCTCCTGTCAGGAAGAGAAACCCTACTCGTTTTATCAAATCGGTGTCAATTTTATCGGAATAGACGCCACCTTATCGCAAGACGAGATCAACAAACTGTCCCCCAACGAAAAAGACAAATACAGCGTAGCGAGCTATCTCTCGGGTTGGCTGATTAATCATGATTTCATCATGACCGGCTCCACCAAACCGATCATCATCGAAGGCGCCGACGAAGCCGAAAACGATCGGCAGGCCATTGTAATTTACGACAACAAGTTGTCGAAATTGCAGGAACCGGACACAGATAAGGATCTGGACGACATCATCCGGGAAGCCCAGCTCAAAACCGGAGCGGACGGCAAACCGGAATTGACCCTCACCACCTCCGGCTCGCTCACATTCTCCTACATCATGCTCAAAGGCTCCAACGCGCAAAGCACCATTCGGAGCACCCTCTTTACCGTCGACTACGCACCGCTCAGCACCCCGTCAGAACCGCAGGAACCCGAATTATGAAGATAGCGATTGTCGGAACCGGTTATGTCGGTCTGGTGACCGGCACTTGTTTTGCCGAACTGGGCGTCGACGTGACCTGCGTGGACACCGACGCCTCAAAAATCGAACGGTTGCAGCAAGGGATCATCCCGATCTACGAGCCCAATCTGGAGCAACTGGTCGAAAAGAACCACAAAGCCGGAAGGCTCCACTTCACCACCTCGCTGGAATCGGTATTGCCGGAGGTGGAGATCGTCTTTTCGGCCGTCGGGACGCCTCCGGACGAGGACGGAAGCGCCGATTTGCGCTACGTGCTTCAAGTGGCTGAAACCATCGGTCGGCACATCGACCGGTATGTGCTGGTCGTGACCAAATCGACCGTTCCCGTGGGGACGGCGGCCAAAGTGCGCGCCACGATTCAGGGCGAACTGGATAAGCGAGGCGTGCAAATTCCGTTCGACGTCGCCTCCAACCCGGAATTTCTCAAGGAAGGGAATGCCATCGAAGATTTCATCCGGCCCGACCGCGTGGTCGTGGGCACCGACTCGGAACGGGCCCGGGAATTGATGACACGACTCTACAAACCGATGTTACTCAACAATTTCCGGGTGATGTTCATGGACATCCCGTCGGCCGAGATGACCAAATATGCGGCCAACGCGATGCTGGCCACGCGAATCAGTTTCATCAACGACGTGGCGGCCTTGTGCCATGCGGTGGGGGCCGACGTCAATATGGTTCGCAAGGGGATCGGCGCAGACAGCCGGATCGGGAATAAATTCCTCTATCCGGGGTGCGGCTACGGGGGCTCGTGCTTCCCGAAAGACGTCAAAGCATTGATCCACAGCGCGGCACAGAACGGCTGCCGCATGGAGGTCTTGGAGGCTGTGGAGCGGGTGAACGAGCGGCAGAAACGGATTCTGTTCGAAAAACTGGTCGGCCATTTCGGCAGCGCCGAAGCGTTGCGCGGACGACGGATCGCGTTGTGGGGACTGGCTTTCAAGCCGGGCACGGACGACATGCGCGAGGCGCCGGCGCTAGTGCTGATCGAACAGCTGCGGGAGGCGGGAGCCGAGGTCGTGGCCTACGACCCGATTGCGATGACCGAAGCGAAACGCCGGGTCGGCGATGCGATTGCTTATGCTTCGGACGCTTACGGCGCGGCGCTGGATGCCGATGCGCTGGTCTTGCTGACGGAGTGGAAAGAGTTTCGGCTGCCGAACTGGGAGGTGGTCGGACGGGCCATGCGCGGGAAGGTGGTGGTGGACGGTCGCAACATCTTCGATCGGAACGAGCTGCGAAACCAAGGCTTTGCCTACTACGGCATCGGCGTTTTGTAAGTAGAGACTACCGGTTACTTGGTGTAGTTCCAGCCCATTGCCCACCGCGGGCCCGCGGCGTTTATTCCGAGAGGCAACGCAACTGAAAACCGAAGGCACGATTGTGCTCCCACGTGGATTGAACCCCGGTCGTTAAGGAACGCAACCCGATCCCGGTCGTTTCGCCCGCCGCAGCCAACCAGGCGGATCCTTCATCGCCGACGCCGGCCAACGAACCCGAAGTGTGGCGGCGGAAGCCCGGGGCGGGGTACCGGCAAAAACACCGAACCGAAAAAATTATTCAGAACACTATGTTTTCAGGAATCGTACAAAGCATGGGAACCGTCGTGCGGCTGGAGCCCGACCACGACAATCTGCATATCACCTTCGAAGCCGATCTGGCACCGGAATTGCACATTGATCAGAGCGTGGCCCACAACGGCGTTTGCCTGACCGTCGTGGCCGTCGATCCGGAAAAACGGACCTATACCGTAACGGCGATTCGCGAGACGCTCGAAAAGAGCAACCTGGGCGACCTGAAGGTGGGTGACCCGGTCAATCTCGAACGGAGCATGCGGATGGATGCCCTGCTGGACGGACATATCGTACAGGGACATGTCGACACCACGGGCGTTTGCCGCACGGTGGAATTCGCCGACGGGAGCTGGTACTATACGTTCGACTACGACGCCCCGGAACGTTTGCGGAAAGCGGGCTACGTGACGGTCGAAAAGGGCTCGATAGCGGTCAACGGAGTGAGTCTGACGGTCGTTAACTCGCGTCCGGACGGCTTTCAGGTGGCGATCATCCCTTACACGCACGAACACACCAATTTCCACCGGATAGAACCGAACACGCGGGTGAACCTCGAATTCGATATCATCGGAAAATATGTGGCTCGCCTGCTGGGAACGGCAAAACCTGAAAAATAATTTTTATAGCTGGTACTTTGTGCCGGATAGAACCGTACCTTTCTTGAAAGAAAGGTACCCAAAGAACTTTCGTGATAGCTACGCTATGCCTCAGGCTCCGCAGTCCTCAGTCTTCGTGAATCTGTCGGGCTGGGTTTTCTCGGCG
>NZ_CAJTUJ010000150.1 GCF_910579375.1 uncultured Rikenella sp. | reverse complement strand
CGTAGAGCCGCGCGGGCCGGAGCCACCCCTGGCGTAGGCCTGCAACTTCGCGGAGCTCGTTTCCGGCCACGCTGGCTCCGACCCGCCCTCAAGCTCGGCCCAAAGCACTGCCCTGTGTCCGCCTCACTGCGGCTCCGCTTTCGCTCCGCCGGTGCCTCTCGGCACTCAAAAGAGGGGCGGGTCTACTCCTGAACGTCGCTCGCGACAATTCTTGCCGGATTGGCTCACCGCCAATCGGCAGAATATACCCTCTTAGGCCGGCGCGCGATCTGGTCATTGCTCCGGCTGGTACTGTTCTTTTTCTGAAGAAAAAGAACCCAAAAGACTTTCGACGGATGCTAACGCATCCTAAAGCTGCCGACGGCCCTGTTCTTTGGCCGTGTCTGCCGAATGTTTCCCGAGGTTAAAGCGCCGGAACCCTTAAGCCCATCAATCGAGTTCCCAATCCGCCCCGTCCTTGCGGTCTTTGACTCGGATGCCCAGCGCCGCCAGGCGGTCGCGGATCAAGTCCGACGTCGCCCAGTCCTTCGCCGCCTTCGCCTGCTGGCGCACCTCCAATATCATGTCGATCACCCCGCCTAATCGGTCGTTGCCGCCCGCGACAGGAGCCACCCCGCCCTCCGCAGTGAGAGAGAGACCCAGCAGCGTCCCCAACACCGTGTCGAATGCTGTGCGCAAAGTCTGCAAATCCTCCTCCGTCGCCGCCAGCGTCCCGTCGTTCAGCGCGTTGACATGCCGCACCCAATCGAACAGTCGGGCGATCGCCACCGGACTGTTCAGGTCGTCGCACAACGCCTCCTCGCACTCGCCCAGTAAAGCCGAAGGAGACGGTATAGTAGAAGCCGCCGCAGGAGCGATGCGCCCCGAAGTCAAAAGATTCCACGCCTTCATCAGCCGTTCCAGCCCCTTTTGCGCCCCCAGCAACGCCTCATCGCTGAAATCCAACGTCGACCGGTAGTGCGCCTGGAGGATAAAGAACCGGATCACCATCGGCGGATACGCCTGCGACAACAGCGCATGATCCCCCGTGAAGAACTGCTCCAGCGTGATGAAATTCCCTAAGGATTTTCCCATCTTCTGTCCCCCGATCGTCACCATGTTGTTGTGCACCCAATATCTGGCCGACGCATGTCCCAGCGCCGCCGTCGACTGCGCGATCTCGCATTCGTGGTGCGGGAACATCAGATCCATCCCCCCCCCGTGAATATCGAACGTCTCGCCCAGATACTTCGCCCCCATCGCCGAACACTCCATGTGCCACCCCGGAAAACCCTCGCTCCACGGACTCGGCCACCGCATGATATGCTCCGGCGCAGCCCGTTTCCACAGCGCGAAATCCGCCGGGAAACGCTTTTCCCCCTCATAGTCCTCCGACCGTCCCCCCGACTGCATGTCGTCCAGATTCCTGCCCGACAGTATTCCATAATTGTTGCCATCCGCCACATACTTCCGCACATCGAAGTAGACCGACCCGTTGCTCACATACGCATACCCCGCGTCCAGAATCGCCTGCGTCATAGCAATCTGCTCGATGATATGTCCCGACGCGTGCGGCTCGATCGACGGCCGCAGCACCCCCAGCCGATCCATAAACTCGTGGTACCGGTTGGTATAGTACTGCGCCACCTCCATCGGCTCCAGCTGCTCCAGCCGCGCCTTTTTCGCAATTTTGTCCTCCCCCGCGTCCGCATCGTTTTCCAAGTGCCCCACATCCGTGATGTTCCGCACATAACGCACCTTGTACCCCTCGTACCGCAGCAGCCGGAACAGCAGGTCGAACGTCACCGCCGGCCTCACATGCCCCAGGTGCGGATCGCCGTAGACCGTCGGCCCGCACACGTACATCCCCACAGCCGGTGCATGCAACGGCGCGAACTCCTCCTTGCGCCGGGTCAGGGTATTGTAAAGGTAGATCGGTTTGGCCATACTCGGAAACGGTGTAACGATTGAGACTATTTTACAAAAGTATTAATTTTGAACCACCAATGTATCGACCATGTACAAAAACTTGACGGAATACATCCGCGCCTTGGAGCAGGCCGGCGAACTGATTCGGATTCCCGTCCCCGTCGATCCCGTGCTGGAGATCGCCGAGCTGACCGACCGGCAGGCCAAACAGCCCGGCGGAGGAAAGGCGCTGCTGTTCGAGCATACCGGTACCGGCTTCCCCGTGCTCACCAACCTGATGGGCTCCGAACGGCGGATTTGCATGGCTCTCGGCGTCGAGCGGCTTTCGGAAGTCGGCGAACGGATCGAATCCCTCTTCTCCGACGCCCTGCGGCCCAAAGCGGGATGGATGGAGAAGCTCCGGATGCTGCCCTTGCTGGGCGAGGTGGCGCAGTGGATGCCGCGCAACGTCTCCCGCAAAGGCGAGTGTCAACAGGTGGTGTTGAAGGGTGAAGAAGCGGATTTGTCGAAACTGCCCGTGCTGAAATGCTGGCCCCACGACGGCGGTCGGTTCGTGACCCTGCCGTTGGTGCACACCGTCGATCCGGAGACCGGCGTGCGGAACGTCGGCATGTACCGGATGCAGGTATTCGACCCCCGGACCACCGGGATGCACTGGCACCGCCACAAGACCGGCGAGCGGCACTATCAGGAATATAGAAAGCGGGGCGAGCGGATGCCCGTGTCGGTCTGCCTCGGGGGCGATCCCGTCTACACCTACTGCGCCACCGCCCCGTTGCCCGACGGGATGGACGAGTACCTGTTGGCCGGTTTTCTGCGTCGTCGTCCGGTCGATCTGGTCGAGTGCCTGACCAACGACCTGCGGGTGCCTGCCGATTGCGACTTCGTGATCGAGGGGTATGTCGACCCGGCCGAGCCGAAGGCAGTCGAGGGCGATTTCGGCGACCATACGGGATTTTACTCCCTGAAAGACCTCTACCCGCAGTTCCATGTCACGTGCATCACCCACCGTCGCGATGCGGTGTGGCCGGCGACGCTGGTGGGTGTGCCGCCGATGGAGGATGCCTGGATTCAGCTGGCTACCGAGCGGATATTTCTTGCGCCGATCCGTTTGGCCGTAGCTCCGGAGGTGGTCGACCTGTGGATGCCTCCGGCGGGGGTGGCTCACAATTTGGCGGTGTGCGTGATCGAAAAGAGTTATGCGGGCCAGGCTTTCAAAGTGGCCCATGCGTTGTGGGGGGCAGGGCAGATGAGTTTCAATAAGTTTCTGGTGATGCTTTCGGCGGAAGATGCGGCAGGCGTTTCGGGCGAGGGGTACCGCGAGGTGATTCGGGAACGGCTTCATCGATTTGATCCGACTCGGGATACGCTTTTTTCGCGAGGGGTGCTCGACGTGCTGGATCACTCGTCGCCGCAATTGGGATTCGGAGGCAAGCTGTGCCTCGACCTGACCCGCAAACTGGAAGAGGAGGGGGGCGAACGGCCTCGGCGTGAGGAGATTCCGGTCGAGGTGGTGTGGGACGATTTTGTCGAGTCGGCGGGGCTGGAGTTCGAAGATTTGGTTTGGCTGGCGGTGGGGAATACCGATCCGGGACGGGATGTTTCGGTGACTTCGGCAGGAGTGTTGAGGCTGGATGCCCGGTTCAAGCCTTCGGAGGTGGAACGGGGCTGGCCGAACGTGGTGACGATGTCGCCGGAGGTGATCGAGCGGGTGGACGCGCGTTGGTCGGAGTACGGTTTTAGCGGCGAACCCTTGCCATCTCCATCGCGCCGTTATCAGTCGTTGGTTCGTTCGGGCTCAGCGAAGCTCTGAGCGGCGCGCCCGCCGCTTGAGGATGCGTCAGCATCCGTCAAAAGTTTTTTTGTTCCTTTTGTGAACAAAAGGAACAGTACCAGCCGGGGCAATGACTAGGGGCGCGGTCAAAGATTTGGGCCGAGGCTGCCAGTTGAAATGCGTCAGCATTTCCCGTCCACGGGACGTGGGGCCCGCGCGGCCCGAGCGCAGTCCCCTCAAACTAAATCGCGCGCCGCCTAAAGGAGCGATTCAACCATTTCGGCGGTAGCCGAATATAGATGAATCGCGCAAAGCGCGCGAACAAAGAGCTGGGCCGATTCTGCCCTTTGCCCCCCCGCGGGCGCGGGGCTCGCCTCCCGACACGTTCGCGCCACGGCGGGCGGCCTTTATTACTTAAAAGTAACCGCGCGCCGCCGCCTGAAGAAGCGATTCAGCTATTTCGGCGGTGAGCCGAATATAGATGAATCGCGCAAGGCGCGCGAAAAGAGAATCGGGTAGAGGCAGCCAGTAAAACGCCCTGTGGGCGCACCCACCCGCCTAAAGAGGGATTTCGCTCATTTTGCGAGAGCAAAATCGAGATGAAATTGAAGTGTGGCGGAGCGAAAGCGGAGCCGCAGTGAGGCCGACACAGGACGGAGAACTGGGCTTTGCTTTGGGCCGTGGATTGGGCTGTGCTTGTTCTTCGGGCTCGAAAACCGGCTACGGTTGTCG
>NZ_CAJTUJ010000149.1 GCF_910579375.1 uncultured Rikenella sp. | reverse complement strand
GACAGGCCGAAGTTCAGAAAATTGTGCGGTGCTTCTGCGACCCAACGGGTCGCGCGGGCCGGCGCCACCCCCGGCGTAGGGCCGCAACTCGCGATGCTCGTTCGGCCCCCGCTGGCTCCGACCACCCCAATGGGATCACATGTTGCGGCACCTAACTATATAGGGTAACTCCAGCCATTGCCCACTGCGGGTGTACACCTCCGTTTATTCCGAGAGGCACCGCAACTGAAAGCCGAAAGCGCGATTGTGCTCCCATGTAGATTGAAACCCTGTCGTTAAGGAACGTAACCCGTTCCCGTTTGTTTCGCCTGCCGAAGCCGACCAACCGGATCCTTCATCACAGACGCCGCCCAACGAACCCGAAGTGTGGCGGCGGAAGCCCGGGGCGTGCCGCGCGGTTCAGCGACCCGCAAAATTTGAAAAGGAAAACAGGCCCAAGCCCGGGTTCTAAGTCCCCAATCGGTTCCGGCGAAAGCTCTCCTGCCCGTTTATTCCGAGAGGCAGCGCAACTGAAAACCGTGAGCGCGAGCATGAGAATAGGAACTGAGCGCCCCTATTTGGAAAAACAGATAAATGCCGTACCCCCCGCTCGTCCCCGTCGACCAGACCGAACCCTCGAGGCCGACGCTCCCCAGCCCGCCGAACCGTTTGTTGTTCCCCGCATCGCGGTAGCCCGGGGCCAGGACTGTCCCTCTGAGCGGTAGCCCGGGGCCGAAAGACTATTCCTCCGAGGCCGCCCCCTCCGCAGCCCGATGCGCCGTCCAGTCCGGCGCCTGGATGCGGATCTCGCCCCCGTCCGGCGTCACCAGCGCCGCCCCCTCCTCCGCAGCCACCACGTGGCCGATCACATCCACCCCCGGCATCGCCAGCAACTCCTGATGCTTGTCCAGCGGCGCCGTGAAGAGCAGCTCGAAATCGTCCCCCCCGTTCAGCGCCGCCACCACCGGGTCAATGTGCATCTCCTCCGCCAGCCGGAACGTATCCGACGCGATCGGAATCCGGTTCAGATAGATCCGCACCCCCACCTCCGACCTCCGGCACAAATGCAGCGCCGCCGACGCCAACCCCCTCGTCACATCGATCATCGCCGTCGGCCGAATCTTCGCCTCCCGCAGCTCCTGAACGATATCCACCCTCGCCTCCGGCTTCAGCTGCCGCCCCAGCAGGTAAGCATGCTCCTTCGTCAGCTCCGGTCGGCTCACCCCATTGCCCTTCAGCACCCGTTTCTCGCGCTCCAGCAGCTGCAACCCCATGTACGCCGCCCCCAGATTGCCCGTCACACAGAGCAGATCCGTCGTTTTCGCCCCGCTGCGCAACGTCAGCTCCTCCTCCGCCACCGTTCCGATCGCCGTCGCCATCAGGTTCAGCCCCGTCAGCGACGCCGACGTATTCCCCCCGATCAACGCCACCCCATACGCCTCCGTCGCCCGCTTGATCCCGTCGTACAGCGCCGTCGCATCCTCCACCGAGAACCTCGCCGACAGCCCCACACTCACCGTCAGATACTCCGCCCGCCCGTTCATCGCACAGATATTCGACACCGCCGCCGCCACCAGCTTGTACCCCAAGTGCTCCAACGGCGTGTACGTCAGGTCGAAATCGATCCCCTCCAGCAGCGTCGCCTCGCCCACCACCTCCAGCCATCCCCCGCGGTCGATCACCGCCGCATCGTCTCCGATCCCCTGCCGGATACGCGTATTTTCATTCGTCGTGAAAGGTTCCGTCAGCCGCTCCACGAAAGCGACCTTGCCCAATTCCGATATTTCCGTCCGATTCATTTTCTCAGCTTGTGTCATGTTTTTGCAAAATTAAGATTAAAAAAATAACTTTACCCCCTCGTAAACGCAGCCGTGATCATCGTCCGGCTCCGCGCCCAAGTGTAGAGATTTATCGCATCATGTTGAATATCGTGTTATTCGGCCCTCCGGGGGCCGGCAAAGGCACCCAGGCCGAGAAACTCCAGGAACGTTACGGACTCTTGCACCTCTCCACCGGCCAGGCCATCCGCGACGAGATGAGCCGCGGGAGCGAACTCGGCCGGCTCGCCGCCGCCCAGATGGAAGGCGGCAAACTCGCCTCCGACGAATTGGTGCTTGGCATTATCGAAAAATACGTCGAAGAACACCGCTCGGCCCGCGGCGTGATCTTCGACGGATTTCCGCGCACCCTGCCTCAGGCCGAAGCCTTCGACCGGATACTGAAACGCATCGGCACCGGAGTGACCGGGATGGTCGCCCTGGAAGTGCCCGACGACGTCGTGATCGAACGGATTCTCGCCCGCGGGAAGACCAGCGGCCGGGTCGACGACCAGAGCATCGACACCATCCGGAACCGGATCACCGTTTACGACGCCCAGACCGCCGTGGTCGCCGAATACTATAAACAACAGGACAAATACCGGGCCGTGGACGGCGTGGGTACCATCGACGAGATCTTCGACCGGCTTTGCGCCGTCGTCGACAGTTGGGAAGAGTAGCTTTTCGAACGGAGCGCGGCTTTCCCCCGGTTCCGAATTTTCGAACCCAAATTATACGCGAGACCTGCCTGCGGAATCGGGAAACATCCCGTTTCGTAGCAGCGTCTCGTCTTTGTATCCCTCTCCCCCCATCCATAACGAAGATTTAAACACCCAAAATCAGAAGATTATGAAAAAATACCTTCCCCTGCTCGGTTTGGCCGCCGCCCTCGTCGGCTGTAAATCCGAGAAAACGACACCGGATTCGGGCTGGCCCGCTTTCGAGTTGGCCGACCAGACCTACGTCGATTATTTCACCGGCTACCTCAAAGGCAATACCGGCGCCTATGCGACCTCCGTGTCACTGACAGCCGACCAGGTCGCCGAAACCCAAGCCGTCGTCTGGGACTCGTGGGGATCCGCCTACAGCCGGACAGTAAAAGAGCAACTGCCCCCACCGACCCCGATGCCGACCTATGACAAGAACAATTTTCCGCCCCAAAGCGGAAGTTGGGAACTCCAAGACGCCAACCCCTTCTATACCGGCACGATGCCGTTCTACTACTTCTCGAAAGGCAGCAAGCCGGCCGCAGGTTATCCGTTGTTCCTTTTCCTGCACGGTTCGGGTAACAGCTCGCTGGACGAATGGCACGCCGTTTACAGCTGGGCCGGCTATTTTCAGGACAGCCCGAGCCTCTATTTCATTCCCCGGAGTCCGAAAGGAGCCGAAGGGACACGCTGGAAATTGAAATCGCGTCAGCTCACCTGGGAACAGTTGCTGTGCCAGTCCTACCTGCAAGGCGAAACCGACCCGAACCGCATCTATTTCTTCGGGATTTCGGAAGGCGCCTACGGCAGCCAGAGTTTGGCAGCCTTTTATGCCGACTATCTGGCCGGCGCCGGGCCTTTGGCCGGTGGCGAGAACCTGAAATTCGCCCCGCCGGAGAACTATGCCAACATCGCGTTCACCATGCACACCGGCGAAAAAGACTTCTCCTATTCGCGCGACCAACTGACCCTCGCCGTCGGTGAAGAGCTCGACCGGTTGCAGGCCGCTCATCCCGGTTATTACAACCACCGGGTCGAACTGATGCCCGGCAAAGAGCATGGGTTTTACTATAATGAAGCCCAGACCACCGAGTGGCTGGAACGGCAACCGGCTCGGAATCCTTGGCCCAAGTACGTTTATTGGGAAGACTTCCCGCTCGACGAAGGATACGACGGCGAAGCCTCTCGGCGTTATCGGGACGGCTTCTACAACCTGTACGTGAAAGAGCGTTCGAACGACGACGCCTCGTCTCGTTCGTGCTACGAGATGACCATCACCGGCAACACCGTCGACCTGACGGTGAACACCGTAACCTATGCCGTGGCGGAAGACGGCCCATACAATATCCCGTTGAAATACGCCAAGACCTATACTCCGGCGACCAAAGGCCGCGTTGTGATCTACCTGAATGACAAACTGGTCGATCTGACCCGTCCGGTGACCGTTCGCGTGAATGGCGTCGAGAAGTTCAACGGGACGGTCTCTTTGGACGCGGCTAATTTGGTGAACAGTTGTGCCGCCTTTTTCGATCCGGAACGTCTCTTCCCCGCCTCCGTCGAAGTGACCGTCCAGTAGCCTCTTGCCGAACGGTGAGAGGGGAAATAGAAATCGCCTGTACCGCATTGCGGTACAGGCGATTTGCTTGGGGACGGGGTCGGCATCCGGAAGTTGGTCGCAAATTTCGACGCGTGAGCGGCGTGTTGCGGGTTTTTGCGGGGGTAGAGTTTGGAACTGTTGAATTGGTGCGGGTCGCCGCCAGCGGGGGGCGCAACAGTTTCGCCCAACCCACCGCCCGTTTATCACCACATTCTGTCGGGTTCGGCCTGTCGCCCACTCCCCCGAGCGGCAAAGCCGCTGGGCGACAAGGCCTGCGCGACCCGTTGGGTCGCAGGAGCAACGCCTCCTTCATTACCCCCAGCCTGTCAGTTTCGGCCTGTCGGGTTCG
>NZ_CAJTUJ010000148.1 GCF_910579375.1 uncultured Rikenella sp. | reverse complement strand
TGAGAACTCGCATGTCCAACCAAGTCGCAGAAAGGCATCGCAAAGGTAGCAAATCTTTTCAGAATCGCAGTCGCGATAATGAAAACGGCGGTTCCGGAGCATCCGTCGACAAGCAAAAGTCCGACCGAATTTTCAAAATTGAAAAAACTAAAAATTACAATCATGAAATCCATGAAGAATTTCGCTGCACAGCAGCTCTCGAAAAAGGAAATGAACAACGTGAAAGGCGGTGATGGCGGTTTCGATAACTGCGGTACACTTTATCACTGCACGTGGAATGGCGGTGAAAGTTACGCATGTTCGAAACAACGCCACGAACTCGAAACTTTGCGAGAAAGCGGAGCTGATTGCAGGGCTATTTAAGCATACTGGTTGCCTGCCGCCCTTTAAGGGCGGCAGGTTTATAGCAAGAGTCGAAGTTCAAATTACATGACAATGCGCCGGTTTATCTCATTTTGTTCTTACATTCTTTTGTGTTTTTTATTTCTTCCGACCGTTTCGGCACAGCCGGGTGAAAGTTTCGAAGCGATGCTTTCGCGCGGCATCGGGTTCCGGTTCGTTCCCCGGTTGGACGAGCTTTCTTGTTCGTGGTGGTCCGGTGCCGAATTGCATGCTGTCGACACGACCTGTTTAGAGGTCGTATACAATTTGAAATACCGGAAACAGCGCGGTGAGGGCAGCTACCATGAAATGCTGGTCGTGCTGCAAGTCGGAGTAACCCGGCAAAAGTATTACAGCATGATTCGGCAGTTCACCGACGACATACAGCGGGATGTCGCCGGTCAGAGCAAGGATTTGGCGGCTGCGCCAGGCGTCGGGTACCAGCATCAGTATACCGACGAAGAACTGCGCATCAAGGCGGCAGCTGGCAAGGACTGGCTCAACAGCGAAATATGGACCGACATTCCGACTCGAACGGTGACCGAAAGAACCCATGATTACAAGAAAAAGGACCTCAGTGTCGAATACGACGAAGAGTTGCCCGTATTCGAATGGAATCTCTCGGAGCAGGCCGATACGATAGGTGGTTTGGTCTGCACTCCGGCTACGACGCAGTTCCGCGGTCGGAAGTGGATGGTCTGGTTCACTCCCGAGATTCCGGTCGGGGCCGGGCCGTGGAAATTCAACGGATTGCCCGGACTGATTCTCAAAGCCCAGGACAGCGAACAGGATTTCGTGTGGGAGTGTCGGCATATCGAACAAAAGGCTGTTCCGATAGTCTATTATAAAGTCGAAAGACAGGTGCTGACCCGTCCGCGCTGGCGGCGGTATATGCGACAGATTCACGAAGCGCCGCTCACGATGCTCGGCGAAGGCGGCAATTACGGATTCGTCCATGGCGACCGGCGTATCGGAGAAGACGACAATTGGACGATTCCTTATAATCCCATTGAATTAGAATAAAATCGAATGGATACGGGTTGTCCGACTATTATTCGCTGCGGCTTTGCCGGCCGTGGCAAATAAAAAAGCCTTCCCACGAGGAAGCCGAACCGAGCCTGAGAACTCGCATGTCCAACCAAATCGCAGAAAGGCATCGCAAAAATAGTAAATCTTTTCAGAATCGCAGTGCGATAATGAAAACGGCGGTTCCGGAGCATCCGTCGACAAGCAAAAGTCCGAACAAAATTAAAAACCGAAAACAAAAATTACGACTATGAAATCGATGAAAGATTTCGCTGCCCAGCGGCTCTCGAAAAAAGAAATGAACGACGTGAAAGGCGGAGCAAAGGTCAGTTGTGATTTGATGATTGGCGAAGATATTTACAATCTCGGAGAGATTGAATCGTCTGATTATCGAGAGGTTCAACAGCGACTGCAAGAGGCCTATGGTGACATCGGCACTATTGAATGTCAACCTTGGCTATTGTAACACTCATCTGTAATTCACAACCCTGTTAAGGGTTGTGAATTATTCGAAAAGCAAAACAACCTCATGAAATTTTCGTTGCTATTTTTTAATTTCGTCCTCTGTTGCGTTGTCTGCAAAGCCCAAAAGCCGATTCCATCACGGCTCGATCCACGAAATTATCCCAACGGCGTGGCGATGATTAACGATTCGGAGCTGGTGACATTCGGCTCCGACATTTCGGCATACGACACGTTGGATACAGCTCGTTACATGGCAACATATGATTTCACCTATCCGTCCAATGTCCGTTTTTCCGATCCTCCGCTGACCGACCGCATGACACTGGAGATCGGCAATCGGAAAACAGCCTTCTACAGCTTGGACCTTTTCAAGGACGACTCATTGTACACGTACCGCTGGAGACAATCGGGGAGGGCCGGTAATTTCAACTCCAACCATGTCCGGTTTTTGGTCTACGGAGATCGGCAGTCGCAGGAATTGGAGGTACAGCAGCGTATGCCGATGCAATCGGGACGTGTGGTCACAATCCCGGGAGAGGCCATCCCGCAATGGACGATCGACACACTCGCATGCGAAATGCTGGGTTATCGATGCTTGCGGGCTACGACGTATTACGGCGGACGAGACTGGACAGTCTGGTTTACGCTGGAGATACCGTTCTCGGTCGGCCCGTGGAAATTGTGGGGGCTTCCCGGCTTGGTTCTGAGAGCCGAAGAGGTGCAGGGGATGTTCTCTTTTATCTGTACCTCCGTGATGGTTGCTGAGCGGCCGATTCGGCGCTATCGATGGCGCAGCGGCAAGCCGATCGACCACGACGCTTGGCTGAAACTTGAGGAGCGGATGCACCGTTCTCCCTACGCAATGTTCGGACAAGATACGCAGATTGTCAGCATAGGCAATTCTCCCGGATTCATGGACGAAAATTGGGAGGTCCCTTACTGCCCGCTCGAACTGGAATAATGCGTGTTGTCCCACGTTATTCGCTGCGGCTCTGCCTGCCGCAGTAAATAAAAAGCCTTCCCACGAGGAAGCAAAACCGAGCCTGAGAAACTCATAAATTCAACTAAAACGCAGAAAGGTTTTCAAAGGTAGAAAAAATTTCTCGGATTACAGATGTGTTTTGAGAAACGGCGGTCTCGGAGCATCCGTCGACAAGCAAAAGTCCGAACAAAATTAAAAACCGAAAACAAAAATTACGACTATGAAATCGATGAAAGATTTCGCTGTACAGCAGCTGACCAAAAAACAGATGAACGAAGTGAAAGGCGGACGAGTATATTGTGTTGTACACGATTCGGAAGGTCGTTTCATAATGGATGGGTATGCTCCCGAGGGAATGGATGCCAAACAAGCTGATCAAATGTTATGGGATCTTTACCGAGAAATGGATTTTTATGCTTTTTGTGCGTAAATCAGAAATCTGAGATGGAGCCTGTTTTACAGGCTCCATTAAAACTTAAAAAATATTCGAATGCGGACTATCGTTTTTTTATTGTTGCTTCATATTACTCCCGTATTTCCGCAAGGAATAGCCCGTATTCCGATTTCACATGCGGATCGCTTTGTTTACTCTCGTATTTTACCCGATTGCCGAATAATAGATACGGCCTATATAAACGTAGCTTATGAATATTTGTTCATGACAGATACGATAAAAAAACAAAGATGGCGAGATATTGTTATTTTACAGGTTGGGAGAAGTTATGCTAAATATTTTAGTGGGCGCGGATATGTTATTGATTCCTTAAATAGTACAAAAACCGTATTGCCGCATAGCAAACTGGATTTCGCACAACTTTGGTTTTCTTTTAACCATTCAAACGATGAGAGCGCATATTATACATCAAGGACAGATATTTTATGGAATGGCCAACAACATGTATTCACGGTTTGGCAACCAGAGCCTACGTCTTATCATACCGGACAAGGATATGTATATCAAGATTTGATTTCCGATTTGAAATGGGAATTATGTAATAGCGAGCATACGGAACCCATCTTAGGTTATAATTGTATCAAAGCTACGACCGTATTTCGAGGACGGACATATATTGCCTGGTTTACACCGGATATTCCAGTGCATATTGGGCCATGGAAATTCGTGGGATTGCCAGGTCTAATTCTACGGGTTGAAACTGAGGATCGTCAATTTTATTGGGGATGTCGAATGATCAGTTCCCAACCGATCCTGATCGTTGAATTTTTTTACGATTACAAAACCACGACAAGACAACAACATATGAAATTCGAGCGCCGTATTCATAAGACGCCTCAGATCCTATTTGAAATGAATGGTATGGAAGTTCGTTTATTTGATCGGCAACGACTATATTCTCCGGAAGAAATCGAGTGGACGATTCCTTATAATCCCATTGAATTAGAATAAAATCGAATGGATACGGGTTATCCGACTATTATTCGCTGCGGCTTTGCCTGCCGTGGCAAAAAAAAAGCCTTCCCACGAGGAAGCCGAACCGAGCCTGAGAACTCGCATGTCCAACCAAGTCGCAGAAAGGCATCGCAAAGGTAGCAAATCTTTTCAGAATCGCAGTCGCGATAATGAAAACGGCGGTTCCGGAGCATCCGTCGAC
>NZ_CAJTUJ010000147.1 GCF_910579375.1 uncultured Rikenella sp. | reverse complement strand
GTACCTTTTGACTTCGTCTTCCTCGTGCTACCTCGGCAAAGCCCGCAAGCGGTCTCTGCCCTCGGTACGCTACTCGATTCCTCCTCGCCGCTCGGCAATTGGCAAACTGCGTTTGCATTGCCCTCGCCGGCAGCGTCGGTTGTGAACAGAAAGAACCAAAGAAACTTTAGACGGATGCTAACGCATCATCCAGCTGCCGACCGCCCAACCTTTGTCCGCGCGGGCCCCACCTATACCGAACAAAAGCCCCCACGGGACACTGCCGTTCCGCTCACCGATCTCCGAAAAGAGAAGCCACGAACCGGGCCCCGTCGAACACCTGCAGATCGTCAATCCCCTCGCCCACACCGATATACCGAACCGGAATCCGAAACTGTTCCGAAATCCCCACCACGACACCCCCCTTGGCCGTCCCGTCCAGCTTGGTGATCGCCAGCGACGTAATCTGCGTCGCCGCCGCGAACTGTTTCGCCTGTTCGAACGCATTCTGCCCCGTCGAACCATCCAACACCAACATCACCTCGTGCGGAGCATCCGGCACCACCTTCTGCATCACGTTCCGAATCTTGGTCAATTCGTTCATCAGATTGACCTTATTGTGCAACCGCCCCGCCGTGTCGATAATCGCCACATCCGCCCCCGCCGCCTTCGCCGCCGAAAGCGTGTCGAACGCCACCGAAGCCGGATCCGCCCCCATCTGCTGCTTCACCAACCTCGCCCCCGCCCGCTCGGCCCACACCTCCAACTGGTCGATCGCCGCCGCACGGAACGTGTCCGCCGCGCCCAGATAGACCCGTTTGCCCGCCGCCGTCAGCCGCGCCGCCAGCTTGCCGATCGAAGTCGTCTTCCCCACCCCGTTGACCCCCACGACCATCAGCACGAACGGATTGCCCGCCGCATCCTTCTCGAACAGCATCCCCAGGTCGGACGACGAAGTCGCCGCCGGCGCCTCGGCCAGCAGCGCCGTCACCTCCTCCCGCAAAATCGCATTCAACTCCTCCGCATTCAGATACTTATCCCGTGCCACTCTGGCTTCGATACGCTCGATGATGTGCAACGTCGTATCTACCCCCACATCGGCCGTAATGAGAATCTCTTCGAGCTCGTCGAGCACCTCTTCGTCGACCCGCGACTTCCCCACCAGCGCCCGCGACAGCTTGGAAAATATTCCCTCGCGGCTCTTTTCCAGTCCCCGGTCGAGCGTCCCCTGCTGCGCTTCGTCGGCGTCCTTTTTCCGAAACAGATCGAATATACTCATAGGAATATCAAACCGAATTTTTATTGGTACAACCCATCCAGCTGCGCCCGGATCTTTTCGCTCAGGATATACTCGTCGTACTCCATGTACTTGTCCACCATTCCATTAGGCGTGATTTCGATAATCCGGTTCGCCACCGTTTCGATAAATTCGTGGTCGTGCGACGTCATCAGGACGATCCCCGGGAACGAGACCAGCGAGTTGTTGAAGGCCTGGATCGACTCCAGGTCGAGGTGGTTCGTCGGCGAGTCGAGCACCAGCGTATTCGGATTCTCGATCATCATCCGGGCGATCATGCAACGCATCTTTTCGCCCCCCGACAGGACGCTCACCTTCTTGTAGACCTCCTCACCGCTGAAGAGCATCTTCCCGAGGTAGCCCCGCAGGAAGAGTTCGCTCGTGTCCGGCGAATACTGCGCCAGCCAGTCGATAATCGAGAGGTCGGAGTTGAAAAACGCCGTGTTGTTGACCGGCAGATAAGCCGATTTGATGGTCACCCCCCATTCGATCATCCCGGCCTCCGGCGTGACGTTGCCCGTGATGCACTCCAACAAGGCCGTCACCGCCCGCGGCTCGCGCGAGAGGAAGACCACCTTGTCCCCCTTCTCGATCGTGAACGACAGATTGCGGAACAGCGTCTCACCGTCCGGCGTGGAGTAAGTCAGCCCATCCACCGCCAGAATCTTCGTCCCCGGATCGCGTTCCGGCTGGAAGATAATCCCCGGATACTTCCGCATCGACGGCTTGATCTCCTCAATGTTGAGCTTTTCGAGCATCTTCTTCCGCGAAGTGGTCTGTTTCGACTTCGCCACGTTGGCCGAGAAACGCTGGATAAACTCCATGAGCTCCTTCCGCTTCTCCTCGGCCTTTTTATTCTGCTGGGCCTGCTGCCGGGCGGCCAACTGGCTCGACTGGTACCAGAAGCTGTAGTTCCCCGCGAAGAGGTTGATGTCGCTGTAGTCGATATCTATGGTATGCGTGCTCACCGCGTCGAGGAAGTGGCGGTCGTGCGACACCACGAGCACCGTATTCTCGTAGTTCGACAAGTAGTTTTCGAGCCACATGATGGTATTGACGTCCAGGTCGTTGGTCGGCTCGTCGAGCAGCAGGTTGTCCGGTTTCCCGAACAGGGCCTGAGCCAGCAGCACCCGCACCTTCTCCTTGGCGTTGAGTTCGCCCATCAGCGAATAGTGCAGACTCTCCTTGATCCCCAGCCCGCTGAGCAACTCCGCCGCATCGCTCTCGGCATTCCACCCCTCCATCTCGGCGAACTTCTCCTCCAGCTCCGCCGCCCGCAGCCCGTCTTCGTCCGAGAAGTCCTCCTTGGCGTAGATGGCGTTCTTGGCCTGCATAATCTCCCACAACGGCTGATGGCCCATCAGCACGGTATCCAGCACGGTGTGTTCGTCGAATTCGAAGTGGTCCTGTTTCAGCACCGAGAGCCGTTCGCCGGGCCCGAACGCGACACTGCCGCGCGTCGGATCGACTTCGCCGGCGAGCACGCGCAGAAAGGTCGATTTCCCTGCGCCGTTGGCCCCGATCACACCGTAACAGTTACCGGGCGTAAACTTCAGATTGACGTCTTTGAACAGGACGCGTTTGCCAAATTGGACTTCTAAGTTGGATACCGTAATCATTTGTCTATTAAAGCTATTTCAATTGATTAGCCCCCTCGCCACCGGGGGCGGAGGGGTTCGTAAAAGGTAGTGAAAGGCAAAGATACCCAAAATATCCGGCAATCGGCCGGAGGAGCGAGCGGTGATTTTTTATTTCTTTGTGGTACCGGGATCGGAGCAGACGGGTTCCGGAGTGCCGGAGCGTATGCGTTCCGGCAGGGCGAACGATAAATTCAGCGTCCCACTGCCCTCTCCTGCTGCGGTTCGAGAGGTGGTAGTTATTTCCTGCGGCGACCGGCCGCGCTCCCCCAAATTTTGAGAGGGGGAGTTGCCGTCGTCGCTCAAAAAGCGGTCGCTCGCAACACGCCGCCGTGCGCGGTTCCCGCCCCGGGCTACCGCGACTTCGGTCGCGCGGGCTGGGAGGGCATAGCAAGGAACATCGGCAACAACGGGTACAGTTGGTCGTGTACGCCGGTGACGGACGACGTCACGGTGCGGTATTTGGACTTCAACACGCAGAACCTCAACCCCAGCAACGCGCACAATCGCGGCCACGGTTTTCAGTTGCGTTGCCTCTCAGGATTTATCGCACTCCGATCCCTTTTTATCGCTCTCTATTTTGCTCCGGGATTTCTCCACCACGCGCCGCGTTCGGCAAAGGTGGCGACCAGACGTTCGATCGACCGGTCGTGGGTAAGTTCAATATCTTTCGGAAAAAAGCAGGCCGGGAGTTGTCCTTTGCTGCGGTGATGCGCCACGCACTGACAGCAGTATCCGTGACGGATGCATCCCGTGGCGCTACACGGACAAGCCGCATTCTGAGGGCCTTGTTTACATTCCATGGCTTTGGGAGTAAGTATTATGTTCAAGGTATGGTATCGTCATAGATGTGTCCGGAGGAGGGAATTTCTGTCTTGTTTGGTGTCAAATTTTGCCAATCCCCCGCCCCGGGCTACCGCTTCAACCATACGGGTGTAGCGGGCGTCATCGGTCATTTCGGGTACGGTTGGACTTCCACTATTCGTGATCCTTATGGCATGTTTTTAGGATTCAGCACCACGATACTTAATCCTTGTGCTGCAGACGGACGCGCTTACGGTTTTCAGTTGCGTTGCCTCTCGGAATAAACGGAGAAAACCGCCCCGGGCTTCCGCGACGCGGGCAATCTTGCTCAATGGGGTGATCTAATGCACATCGGAAACAACGGATTCAGTTGGAGCTCCGCAATCAGCGGCTTCGACGGCATGTATTTGGGTTTCGACTCGGCAGTCATCTACCCCAGCAGTGCATCATCCCGAGCTGGCGGTCTTCAGCTGCGTTGCCTCTCGAAATAAACAGGAACGAGAGGCACGCGAAGGCTGGCCGGAACTACCCTAAACAACCAGCTACCTCTACCCTACAAGATCTACCCCAAGTAACCGGTGCTTCTACCATACTTTTGGTAACCTAGTGGGCCGGACGCCCGGGAGGTACAGCAACTCTTGACGCGCAAGCGGCAGGTTGCGGGCCTCCCGAGGGGGAGGCGTCCGGCCCGCGCGACCCTAAAGGGTTGCAAAAGCAGCGCCTCGTTCACCGCCCAAGGCTGCCGGGTTCGTCCTTGGCGCCCCCGGCACCCGCC